>JALYZW010000359.1 GCA_030945725.1 Verrucomicrobiota bacterium
CGATCGACATGACCTCATTAAAATAAAAAAATAAAACGATCTCACTCCCGGAGAGGAACATTCCTTCCACGATCGGATCGCCCAGGGCCGTTCGCACCTCCTGGTTCGCCTTCGCCCGCGCGACCGCCGTCTTGTAAACATCCGTGGATTTGAGCGCGCCGAACACCAGGACGACGATGACCGCAACAAAGGCCGCGCCGAGTAAGACGAAGGTGAGGCAGCCCGTCGGCACAAACCATTTCCAGTTGCGACTCCACCAGCCGGGCTGCGGCGCGGATGGCGGCGGCGAAGTCGGTGCGTTTAGCGGGGCGGATGAGGAGGGTGTGTCCATGCCTTGTTTTGCGAAACGGCGCGGTCGTTACGAAATGGCGGTCGGGGCGTTCGCCGCCGGCTTGTACATCAGAAAGGTCAACCAGCCGAGCAACATCCCCTGGATTGTCCCGCTGAAAAACCACTTCGCCGCCAGCCAGCCCGGCATCGGCGTCACCACGTAGCTCACGATCGCACTCGAACTCACCGCGGCGCCGATCAATAAGCCATAGGCGATCGCCAGGCCCATCGTGCCCCGCCAGGCAAAACCGGTCGCCCAGAGCACGACGACAATTATCGCGCAGAGTAATTGGCCAACGAGCATCCACGCGAAACGCGCTTCCATTTCGGCCTCGGGCCGCCAGAGCGGCTTCGTCGCATCATAATCCGCGTGCAGCCAGACGGCATGAATCAGAAAGTCGGTCGCGAAGATCAGGATAAACGCGGCCACGATCGCGGGAAGCAAACGTTTCGTGTTCATGTTTCCGAGCCTAGAGCGAGTCATCGCACTTTGACAGGCCTTAGTAGCGAGCGCGTTGCCCCGAACGCGTCTATGGTCACCCATGAGTGAATCCCCAAACATTTCCGCGCCCGATCTCACGAAGCGTCCGCCCCGTAGCCCGCGCTGCCGGCTCGGCGGCCTGGTTAGCTTGCCTCGCATGCTCGATAAAGGTCGCGCCGACATTGCCGGGACGATCGGCGAGTTCAAGTACGACGCGCCGATCGACCAGCACATCATCAATTTTCTCGGCCTCGATGTTGGTGCACTGCGGAAGCAGCTCGCCACCGGCCAGGGCGATGGCGAAATCCTGGCGTGGGTGATGGCCAACGCGAAGCATCAGCGCAGCGCGTGGGAGATCGAGCAGTGGAGCGAGTTTATGCTTCGTCGCGCGCCGGGTAGCGATGCCGAGACGCTGGCTTTCGTGGCCGAACGCCTCGCGAAGTTTGGGGCGCAAATGCGCGAAGACATCCAGACGTGGTATGACCTTATCGACCTCGACGACCACATCACCTTCCACGGCAAGCCGTAAGTCCTGGTTAAACATTAGTGAGTAGCACGGAACCGAAGCCACACGGCTACCATTCCGCACCAAAGGTGAAGAAGGCCTCCAGTCCGATAACAGTTCGCTCGGGGAAGATCGAGTTTCTTAAGTTCAATGCCACCAAGCACAACTGGCGCGATTCGTATCACGCGATCCTCTCGCTGAGCTGGCCACAGTTCGTTGCCTTTGTCCTCGGAATCTATCTTGCGCTAGTTCTCGTTTTCGCCGTCGCTTATTCCATCGGCGGAGCGTGCGTCGCCGAGATGAGGCCGGGCTACTTTCCCGACGCGTTTTTCTTCAGTGTCGAAACTCTCGCCACGGTCGGCTACGGGCACATGTATCCGGTCGGCTTCGTTGGCCACCTCATTGCCACCCTCGAGATCGTCGCCGGCACGTTTTGGGTCGCAGTAATCACAGGTCTTGTGTTCGTTCGGTTCTCACGACCGACGGCTCGAATCGAGTTCAGCACATCGGTGGTCATCTCTGCGTTCGACGGCCAGCCAACCCTCATGCTCCGTCTTGCCAACTTGCGCCATACTAGCGTCGCCGAAGCAGAATTCAGGATGATCTTCATGCGTGACGAGACGGTCGCGGAAGGCGGTATTTTTCGACGCTTCTACCCTCTCAAGCTACAGTTCGATCGCGTCATCACACTACCTGCTGCGCTCACTATCCGGCACGTCATCGACGAGCATAGCCCGCTTTACGGCGCTACCGCCGAAACCCTCGCCGCAAGCGATGCACGTCTCATGGCCTCGGTCGTATGTATCGAGACGGTGGTAGCTGCAACAGTGCAGAGCCAGCAGGATTATTCGTGGAACGAGTTCCGATTCGGCGAGCGTTTTGTCGAAATCTACAACGAACTCGAGGATGGACGGCTCGGCGTCGACTATGGGCGACTGCATGAGACGGAATCCGCTCCTTGAGTCGGAAGCCAGTCGCGGCTGTAACTACGATGACTTCCAGGCCAACAAAGACCGCGCTGGTGACCGGTGCCTCGCGCGGCATAGGTCGGGCGATAGCTCGCCAGCTCGCTGAGAGTGGGTTCCGAGTTGGGTTGCACTACCACAGGAACGACGCTGCCGCTGAGGCGACCTGCGCTGCGTTAGCAGGTGAGCACCATGTGCTCCTGGCCGCCGATCTTTCCCTGCCCGCGGCCGTTCCAGCGCTCGCCACCGCGGCGCTCGCGCAGCTCGACGGGCGCGTCGATGTACTCGTTCATAACGCCGGGATCTATTGTCCAAGTCCCGTCCTCGACTCAGAAGACTTCGAGACCTGGCGTTATGCGGTCGAAAGACAGATGCAATTGAACTTCTTCGCGGGAGCGGGCCTCGCTCGCCTGCTTGCACCCGCAATGGCCGCAGCTGGTTGGGGCCGCATTATCCAAATCGCGAGTCGTTCGGGACTGCGCGGAGAGGCGGGCTTCTCTGGTTACGGCGCGAGTAAGGCGGCGCAAATCAACTTCAGCAAATCGCTCGCGGCAGAGCTTGCTCCTGCCGGCATCGGATGCTTTGCGATCGCACCAGGTTGGGTTGAAACAGACATGTCTGCCGCAGCGTTGGCCGAACAAGGCGACGAGATTCGGGCTACGATACCGATGGGACGCGTCGCGTCGCCGGAAGACATCGCGCAACTCGTCGCTTACCTGGTCACGCCCGCGGCAGATTACCTAACCGGTAACACAATCGACGTGAACGGCGCCTCCTACCTTCGCTAACTCTAAGTCTTAAGAGCTACGGATGGACCGCGGACGGTTCGCTCCCGTAGGAGAAATAGTGATAGATCACCTTTCGACCGATGGTCGCGCCTTCGCTTTGCAGCCGGGCCATCGCATCCTTCTCCGCGGCGGCCTCCGAGTTACCGCGCCCAACCACATGCACGTCGTGCGCGAGGTCGGTTTTACCGCGCGCGTAAGCGAAGTAGCCGGTGCGATCGGACGAAGCGAGCACCAACCCTCGCGCGAGATCCTCGCCGGCCCGTTTCTTCAAATCGCGCAAGGCCGCGTCGCGCGCCCCTGAAGCCTCTTTATAATCCGTTCCGCCCTTTGGTGTCGAAGAACTGTAGTAAGTAACAGCCGTCCAGACGCCGGCGGTATTATAACCAATCGCGACCGCATCGCCGGCCCTGGCATTTGCTAGCACCCACCCCGAGAAGGCTACCACCGCCAAGCTACGACGCATCCCGATCACCCGTCCAAATCCATTACCTGTTCCGGTTCTCATCAAAGTCGATCAGGTCCGGAATAGTTACGATATCGACTCGATCCGATAATCCGGATTGCTGCTTCGTTTGCTCCAGAAAAGGAGTCGCAAAATCGTTCCAGCCAAGCTTCGATAAAAAACCGTTCCAAACCATCAGGTCAGCCTCATCCAATCGGCGACCGGTCGTGTAGCACCACTTCAGGATTTCTTCGTCCGTTCCGCCCGCGAGGACACGTGCGGTCAACGCCTTGTGGCCGACGCGCAGCAAATGGCAGCACATCCCGTCAGCCGAGGGCTGCGCACTGAGATTCGCCTGATAGTCGGCCGCGAGTTCGCCTCGGGCTTGCAGCCGAATCTTGTCCAGCATGCGCGGGAAATACATCATCCCGCCGGTCTTGTCTTTCGGACTGCGCGCAGGGTTACTAGCCATAATTGAGTCCTATAGGGCGCTCGGGAAAGGATGTCACGCGTCTGTTTCGATCTCGCCTTTTTTCAGAAAGCGCGTTTCTATTTCTAACATGCGAATCCGGGCCGCGTCTCACGGTTTTCGCGCACTGGCTCTGTCTTGTTTCGGCGTGACGACCGCGTGGGCCACAAGCGTTGTCGGCCCGCCGGTCTCCGCCGGTAACACGCTTCGCGTAGCTCAACCGCTGAGTGCGCAGGAGCGGTCCTATGCCGCCGAAGGTGGGAACGTCCCGCCCTCAAGTGCGGTTGTCGTCATCGCAACGCCGCCGGGCTTTGATCCTGCCAGATCCTGGCCGGTCGTGGTCGTGTTCTCTTCCAGCGATGGCGCGAGGCAAAACGGCGAAGACCTCAACGATTTCTACCGCGACGCTGCTTTCCGGGAAGGTTATCTGCTCATCGCGGGCGATGGCCCTCGACAACCGCGACTCGATAACGCCGCATGGCGTGCGGCGATGACCCTCGCGGCCGTCGACGGCTTACACCATAGCTTCAAGGGCTCGGAGAAATGGCCGCTTGTCTGCGCGGGTTTTTCGGGCGGGGCCAAACGCGCGGCTTTCATCGCGCCTCTTCTAACGCGGAACGGTTTTCGTGTTATCGGTCTTTTCCTAACAGGGATCGGCGAAGACCGGCTGAGCGATGGCTACCGCAAGTTCGAGCCGGGGGCTGCGTTTCTTCGCACGCCGATTCTTATCAGCAGCGGCCGGGATGACTTTGTCGCTCCACTCAACCAGCAACTCGAAGTGAAGCTTTCAATCTTGAAAACCGGTTTTACCCGCGTCCGCCACGATACTTTCCCCGGCCGGCACGCAGTCAAGCTCGCTCATTTTGTCGACGCGCTCCACTGGTTCCGCCAACTCGATCGCGAATGACGGTTCACCATTAGTCGACTAATAGCTGACCGAGGTCGAGTGCGTTCCGGGTCGCGGCTCCCAAGGTCGTGTTATCAAAAACGACCCACACTTCTCGCCCAGCCCTGCTGTCCTTTTGCACGCGCGAAGCAAGCGCGTGCAGGAATTCTGCTGAGTAAGCTGAGTAATACACTTTCGGGGAACCATGAAGCCGGTAGTAACTGATACCCCGCCAACCGCCCCGGGGCCGCTGCCGCGGGCACGCGCGCCGGGTCCGGCGCGACCCGCGCGATTCGAAAGCTCTTGAACAACTCGTCCCGGCCCGGCTTCGAACCAGCTCGCATGTCGCGGCTCGCAAGCTATCGGCGCCGGAGTAAGCTCGCGCAGTTTGCCGAAGAAGCTCCCCGCGACAATACGATCGAAGGCGAGTGATGGCGCAAGCTGCACCAGCAGACAGCGAAGCTTACTCCGCAGGAGTGACGCTTGACTGAGAAACTCGGCAACTAACTCATCCGCATCCTTCAGCGAATGTGTATGAGTGATCGTTTTAGGCACCTTCACCGAGAATCGAAAACTTTGTGGGACCGAATCGTGCCAGCGAGTCCACGTCGTAGGACGATGAGAGCGATGGAATGAGGAGTTAACCTCTGCCACGGAAAAACGCGCCGCGTAGCGCTGAAGGGGACTGCCATTACCCGGAAAATGGGTCTGTTCAGCGCGCGGAAGACCCCAGCCGGCCGTGCCAATCAACTTCACTAGTGATGCCCTTATTTTTTGGCGGCCGACGTGAACATGGAGCGAACGGCCGCGAGCGCCGGCGGACTGATAAATTGTCGCGTGTTTCTCCTCGGGCGCTGGCTCGTAATGCCAATGGATGCCGGACGGCGCACTCCTCCCTCAGGATGTCTGCGAAGCGCCGCTTAGTTATGGTGCCCGCGACAAACGGGCGCGGTGCGGTATGCAGAATGGTCATGGAGCGTCGAGACCAAAACAGCCGGGCCCCTTTCGGAACCCGGCTGTGGTTAATTGCCTTGGTTAGCTTTTGAGCGCTGGCCTTAGTAGTCCATTCCGCCCATGCCACCCATTCCGCCCATGCCGCCGCCACCGGGCATGCCGCCACCGGCTCCGCCCTTGTCCTTCTCAGGAGCTTCGGTGATGACTGCTTCGGTCGTGAGCAACAGGCCGCTGATCGAGGCGGCGTTTTGCAGGGCGCTGCGGGTCACTTTGGTCGGATCGACGACGCCGGCTTTCACCAGGTCTTCGTATTTGTCGGTCGCAACGTTGTAACCTTCGTTACCCTTCCGCTTCTTCACTTCCTGCACGATGAGCGCGCCTTCCTGGCCCGCGTTGTCGGCGAGGGTGCGAAGAGGAGCCTCAACGGCGCGGCGGATGATCGCCATGCCGACGGCTTCGTCGCCTTCGAGCTTCAGCTTATCGAGTGCACCTTGCGCACGGATAAGAGCGACGCCGCCACCGGGGACGATGCCTTCTTCGACCGCGGCGCGGGTCGCATGCAATGCATCTTCCACGCGAGCCTTCTTCTCTTTCATCTCCGTCTCAGTCGCGGCGCCGACGTTGATGACGGCTACGC
>JALYZW010000369.1 GCA_030945725.1 Verrucomicrobiota bacterium
TCCCGAGCGAAGTCGAGGGACCCCGCCGCAGGATCGTTCGTAAGGCCACGGGGTCCCTCGACTTCCGCTCGGGATGACAGCGCGACTTGAAGCCGCAGTCGCGTTCCGTAATCTCCCGCATGCATCGCGCTGCGACTGATTCATCCGTAGGGCAAGAATCCGCCGAGCCGGCGGTCAACGATTCCTTCGCGCGCCGCCATATCGGCGCGAACGCGGAAACCGAAACGGCCATGCTGGCCACGGTCGGGTTCGAAAATCTGGATGCGCTGATCGACGCCACCGTGCCGAAAAACATCCGGCTCGATCGGCCGTTGAACCTGCCGGCGTCCAAATCAGAGCGGGATGCGCTCGAGGAGCTTCGTGCCATCGCTTCGCAGAACAAAGTGGTGCGCTCCTTTCTTGGCGCGGGCTATTCGGACTCGATCACACCGCCCGTGATCCAGCGAAATATTCTCGAGAACCCGGGCTGGTATACCGCCTACACACCGTATCAGGCGGAAATCGCACAGGGCCGGCTCGAGGCCCTGGTGAATTTCCAAACCATGATCACCGACCTCACCGCGCTCGATATCGCGAACGCTTCGATGCTGGACGAAGCGACGTCGGCCGCGGAAGCGATGGCTCTTTGCGCAGCGGCGAAGGGCGAGAAACTGGAGGGCGCTGCGTTTTTCGTCTCTGCGCTTTGCCATCCGCAGACGATCGAAGTGGTCACGACCCGCGCGAAGCCGCTCGGCATCCGCGTCATCGTCGGGGATCACACGAGCTATAATTTCGACCCGCCGGTCTTCGGTGTTTTACTCCAATATCCCGCGACCGACGGCGCGATTATCGATTACACCGACTTCATCGCACGGGCTCATGAAGCAGGCGCGCTCGCGATCGTTGCGGCGGACATTCTCGCGCTCACCCTGCTAAAGCCACCGGGCGAATTCGGTGCCGACGTGGCGGTTGGAAGCACGCAGCGTTTCGGAGTTCCACTCGGTTTCGGCGGCCCGCACGCAGCCTATTTCGCCACGCGCGACGCGTATAAGCGCCACATGCCAGGACGACTCGTGGGCGTGTCGCACGATGCGGCGGGCCGGCCCGGGTATCGTCTCGCGCTGCAGACGCGCGAGCAACATATTCGACGCGACAAGGCGACCAGTAATATCTGCACCGCGCAGGTTTTGCTCGCGGTGATGGCGGCGATGTACGCGGTCTATCATGGACCACGCGGATTGCGCGCGATCGCCGAGCGAGTGCATGAGATGGCCGCGCGGATCGCGCATGGCTTGCGCGAGATCGGCTTCGAAATCGCACACGACGAATTCTTCGACACCGTCCGCGTGGACCTCGGCGACGCCACCAGCGCCGATGTGATGTCGCGCGCGGCACGGGCCGGCGCGAACGTTCGCTCGTTAGGCCAAAATGCGGTCAGTATTTCCTGCGACGAGACGACGACAAATGATGACGTCGAGGCGCTGCTCTCAATTTTTCGCGGCGACCGGACCCGCCAGCAATCCGCCAGCGTCCCCCACAAATCGGATTTCCAAATTCCTCAATCCGCAATCCGCACTTCGGATTACCTCACGCACTCGGTCTTCAACACGCATCACACCGAGACCGAAATGTTGCGCTATCTGCGCCGACTCGAGTCGCGCGATCTTTCGCTCACCACTTCGATGATCCCGCTCGGTTCGTGCACGATGAAGCTGAACGCGACCGCCGAGATGTTCCCGGTCTCGTGGCCAGAGTTCGCGAAACTGCATCCGTTCGCGCCCGCCGATCAATGGCTCGGCTACCGCGAAATGTGCGATCAGCTCGAAGCGTGGCTCGCGGAGATCACCGGTTTCGCGGCGGTATCGCTGCAACCAAATGCGGGCTCGCAGGGCGAATACGCCGGGCTCCTCGCGATCCGCGAGTTCCACGCCTCGCGCGGCGAAGGTCACCGCAAGGTCTGCATCATTCCGACCTCCGCGCATGGGACAAACCCCGCGAGCGCCGTGATGGCGGGCTTCCGTGTTGTCCCGGTTGCGACGCTCAAAGACGGCGACATCGATCTGGCGGATTTGCGCGCGAAAGCCGACGAACACGCGAAGGACCTGGCGGCCTTGATGGTCACCTACCCTTCGACGCACGGCGTTTTCGAAACCACGATCCGCGAGATTTGCGAGATCGTGCACCGGCACGGCGGACAGGTTTACATGGACGGCGCGAACATGAACGCGCAAGTCGGCCTGTGTCGGCCAGGCGATTTCGGCGCGGACGTTTGCCATCTGAATCTGCACAAAACGTTTTGCATTCCGCACGGCGGTGGCGGGCCGGGCGTCGGCCCGATCGGCGTCGCAACCCATCTGGTTCCCTTTCTTCCCTCCGCCGCAACGCTCGACGATTCGGTGCACCAAAAATCGGTCGGCCCGGTCACGGCCGCGCCTTACGGCAGCGCAAGTATTCTCACCATCTCGTGGATGTACATCCGCATGATGGGCGGCGACGGGCTCACCCTCGCGACAAAAATCGCGATCCTGAATGCGAACTACATCGCGAAACGTCTCGACGGTTATTTCCCGGTCCTCTTCCGCGGAAAGCACGGACTTGTCGCACACGAATGCATTCTCGATCTGCGTCAATTCAAGAGCGGTGGGGTCGAAGTCGAGGACGTCGCGAAGCGTTTGATGGATTATGGCTTCCACGCTCCGACCGTCTCGTGGCCGGTGGCCGGGACGATGATGGTCGAACCGACCGAGAGCGAATCCAAAGCGGAGCTCGACCGGTTTTGCGATGCGATGATCGCCATCCACGCGGAGATCCAGGAAGTGGCCCGCGGCGCGGCTGATCGTCGAAACAATGTTCTGAAAAATGCGCCGCACACCGCGCAGCAGGTGACCGCAGATAGCTGGGATCGACCGTACACGCGCGAGCAGGCGGCCTTTCCCGCGCCGTGGACCCGCGAGCAAAAATTCTGGCCGAGCGTCGCGCGGATCGACAACGTTTACGGCGATCGAAATCTTTTCTGCTCGTGCGTGCCGATGGATGGCCTGCCGGAGTAGTCGTTGCGAGCCACTGCGATTGTCGTTCCGCCTGTGATTCGCCCGCCGACTCCGTCATCCTGAGCCGCGGAGACGGCGAAGGATCTCACAAAAGCACCACCGCTGCCCGCATCAGCCGGGGCCGTAACAAAGCGTCGGATCGTGGCTGCCGGATCGCGCCCGGAAAGCGCCGTCTGAATTGGTGGGATCCTTCGCCGCCTCCGCGACTCAGGATGACAGCCTTTTCGCGGATCAAACTTTGGCGTTCAGCGGATGATCCTGGCCTGCAATGTCACCCTTACCCTGAAACAAAAAAGCGGCGCATCGCTGCGCCGCTTTTCTAAAGGTTCAACAACTTAGCGTGAGCTAAGTCTGTTCCGACGCGAGCTGCGGCGCCTTTACTCGCGAAGGCACTTCACGAACCGCGGTGCCAGTCTGCTCCGCTTCCGGAACGTCGCCGCCTTCGTGGTACTCCGCGTCGCCATTCACCTGCCAGATATCGTACAGCTTTGTATCCGCGAGGATATTTTCCACGCACAGCATCGCCGTCATCATGGCGTGATCCTGGTTATTATACTTATGCATGCCATTGCGGCCCACCAAGTGAAGGTTGGGATAGCGTTGATCCAGCTCTTCACGAATCGTCGAGACGTGCTTGGCATAGTCATCATCGTAAACAGGATACGCCTTCTTCTGCCGGACCACGCAGCCGTCAACGACATCGCCTTCGTGGCTGAGACCGATTTGCATTAGCTCTTTCTTGGCTAGCTCAATCAAGTCCGCGTCCGACGAATCCCAAAGGCCGTCGTGTTCGAAGCAGAAGTATTCCAACCCATAGCAGGCCTTGTCTGGATCCGGCACCATCTCTGGCGACCAGGAACGGAAATTCTGGATGCGGCCCACCTGGACGCTCGGATCGTGAATGTAGATCCAGTTATCATCGAACATCTTCCGATCCTTCAAGATCAGCATGACCGTGAGGAAGTCGCGATACTTCAGGCTGTTCGCAGCATGAAGCGCGCGATCCGAAACCGGCGGAGTCAAGCCGCGGATCAGCTCGCGCATCGGCGCCGAGGAGATGACGTGCTCCGACTCAAGCAGGTGGGTCGCACCGTGCATGTCCTTGTATTGCAGCTGCCAGGTCGAGCTCGCTTCGTCATAGATCGCGCCAGTCACTTTGCAGCCCATCTCAATCTGCCCACCGAGCGCCTTGGTTTTATCAGCGCAAGCTTCCCACATCATACCAGGTCCTTTCCGCGGATACTTGAAGGAGTTGATCAGCGATTTGATCACCTTGTTCTTGTCCTTTGGCTGACGCTGCGGGAGAAGAGCGTTCTTGATCGCGCTCCCTAACGAGAGACCTTTGATGCGTTGCGCGGCCCAGTCCGCCGAGATGTCTTTGCAGCTCATTCCCCACACCTTTTCGGTGTAGCTCTTGAAGAAGGTATTGAAGAGGCGCTTGCCGAATTGGTTGCTCACCCAATCCTCGAAGTTGTTTGGATTAGGCACCGGAAAGACGCGCGCTTTCATCCAGGACAAAACGCAGAGGGTGGATTTGATCACGCCGAGTTTGGTCAGCGCTTCGAATGCCTTCAGGGGATAAGCGAAAAACTTCCCGCCGTAAAAAATGCGGGACGAACGCGGGCGATCGAGCATGTCGTTAGGCAGGATCTCATGCCAGAAGTCGTTGACCTCTCTCGACTTCGAGAAAAATCGGTGGCCGCCGATGTCGAAGTGAAAACCTTTGTAGGTCGCCGTGCGCGAAATGCCGCCGACGTAGACCGGATCGGCCTCGAGGACTGTGACTTCGACGTTATTTTTGGCGAGCAGGTATGCCGCCGTCAGGCCTGCAGGTCCGCCACCGATGATTGCTACGTTTGTTTTCATGTTTTTATGCTACCCAGCCCCCCCGCGTGAAATTCCAGACATACCACCCCTGGAGCGCGAGTCCGCCAGCGCTCAGAAGCACGGCGGTCGCCATGCCAAGTCTGCGCACCAACACCGGCGGGGGAGGTAATTGATGCAAAAATTGCAAAAAAGCCAGCACGAAGAGTGCGTGCACGCAAAACTCGTAGCGAAGCATGCTTTCCATCTCCACGCAGGCGACGCCGCTGACTGAGATGTAATAAATCACCGCCGCCGCAAAGTAGAAGCCAATCCGGTTTTGCCAGCTCGCGGTCCGGCGAATCGCCGGTATCAATTCGCAGATCGCGACCACCACGAACAGGACCGCCGCGAGCGTCATGAGCATCTGACTCGCAGAGGTCGGGTCGTTCAAATGCGGGATGTGCCACCGATAGCTCTCGGGTTTGAAGACCGCGAGATAGTCGGGCACGATGCCCCAACCGGCATTTTGCGTGAGCATGTACATGTCCCAACGGCCCCAGCGGAACAGGCAGAAGAAGAAGAACCCGATCGCGCCCAGCGTCGCGGCGATCATTATCAATAGCGCGCGAGAATAGCGCGCAAACCACGAGCGCACATCGCGCAGTCCCGCCCATCCGTTCTTCGCGAGGGCGGTCACGACCGGCGCGCCTGCGCACGGCACGCCGACGATACGGGTGCCGGACATGACGATCCCGTGGACGACGGCAAGAAACTTCGCGAGCCGGCCCTCACCGCCACTCCAATAGAGGAAACCGAACAGCGCCATCATGAAAAGCGATTCGGAATAGCCCGTGATCAGAAAGAAAGCGGTCGGATGCGCAAAGACGGCGAGCGCGCCGAAAAACTGAAGCTTCGGAGAGAGGTTCCAGCGTTCGCAGAAGAGGAAGAAATAGGCCCAAAAGCCGAACGCGGCCGCCTGCGCGGTCATTAACAGCGCGGCGTAAGTGCTCAAGTGCAGCCCGTAGCGCAAGAGCGCGGCGAAAGCGGGATAGGCCGGGAAAAAGGCCACGTTCGACACCTCCATCATCTTGTGACTGATCGGCGGGATCGTCGTCGCGTAGCCACGGTCGACGATGTTCGCGAACCAATAACTATCGTGCTGGATCAGCGTGTCGTAGCGGTACGAGAGCGGCCCTTCCGGAGCGATCAGGCCGAGCGTGATGAACAGTTGCAGCAGTGTGACAAACAGGCCGGCGGCGAGCGGTCGGAGCGAAGATCTCGTGGACGACAATAGTGCGGACACTGGGAGTGCAGAAGAAACAGGAAACGGAGCGGCGTGGCAAGGCATGGCGTCCGCGCTCGCGGATGCAGGGCGAAATCGCATCGGTTCGAGAAGGTGGACGCCCGTTTGCATTGTCGAGCACGTTTGGACGCGGAGGAATAGCGTTTATTCGCGCGACTTTCCGCGGTCGCTGCGCGCGCCGGAAGGCCAAGCGCGTATCGCGAAAAGCACGAATCACCCGCTTCGCCGCCCCGTCATTCAATTGCTCCGCGCGATGCAGCTAATGTCCGCCTGTGACGGTGTATCCTTCGGCGCGGAGATCTTCCGCTAATTCCAGCTCCATCTGCAGGGCCGCATCGTATGGCATCGGGTTGAGATGTTCGTAGAGCTCCGGTATCAACCGGACCGCATACTTGTGCACCACCCACGCCGACTGGTAGCCGTTCTTATGATTCTCGAATCGGTGTTCAATCGGCAGTCCCGTCATCCCGACGTAAACGCACGGTTTCGCCGGATCGCGTTTCGGATTCACCCGCAGGACCGACGGATGCAGCGCCGCCTGCTCATCGAGCAGAATCACATACACGCTATGATGTGCAGCGTGTCCCTTACTCACGCGCTCAGCGGCGTTCTGCAGTTTTCTCCGGCGGCGCGAACCCAGCACGCCCTCTGGTCTCTCCTCGTTCAAGCGGACTGAGGTTACTGTTTCGCCTCCTCCCATAAATGAAAATCCGCCCGCCCGACCAGAACCACCGGGCTGTCGGAAAGCTACCCAGATTATTTCAATGTATACGCCTCTACGACCGCAACACCGGTCGTGTTATTCTTGCCGCGCACGACGGCGGTGTAGCTACCAGGCGCGTGTGGCGAAGCTCGCCGGTTCGTGATTGTCCCCGGCTGCAACGTCGTCGCGACGCTCTCGGCTTCCTGCGTTTCGCGCCAATCGTCGTTGGTGATCACGCTGCCGTTTGCGTCGTGCAACTCAAAGACCGGATCGGTTAGCGCCGCATCGATCCGGTAAGTCAGCAGCGTTGGCCCGGTGACACCCACCAGCACCTTGGCCGGCTCCGTCCCGCCCACGATGAAAGCCGCCAATCATGACATTGTCGTCGGTTTGCACGTAACCGCGGGTCGCGATGTTCCCGAGCTGCGCAGCCGCGTCGTGATCGAAGTCATAGATTTAAGTCAACCCGACGCTCGTTCCTCCGCTCACCACAGCCGTATAAGCGCCGGCGCCAGCCTCGTGACGATAACCGACTCCTTGGGGATCCGCCGGCTGAAATCGGTGGGGATCTGCGACGTATCGCCGCTCCGCCAATTGTCGTTCGCGAGGATCGTCGCGCCCGCGCCGTTGTGCAGCTCGAGCACGGGATCAGCCAAAACGTCCGCGATGCCGAACTTCGCGAGCGACGGTCCGATCGCGCGGATCAGCACTTTCTTCATCGAACCCGCGGGCCGTCACGATGAAGCCGCCGATTAGTCCATTGTCTCCGCCTTGCAGCTGGAGCCGCGTCACGATGAACTGCAACATTTGATGGTTCTCGGCAGAAAGACGCAAAATCGCCGCCGATATTACTTAGCTGCGCGAAAATGCGCAGACGGCTCCCCCTCCGATGGTCTTAGGTGTCCCTTCACCTAAGTCGACCAGTGCGGAACCGGGACCGTCTGCGGTGCCGTCGAAGGTGTGAGATCGAGCTACTGGAGGTTGTAAGCCTCGACGAGTGCGATACCGACCGTGTTGTTCTTCCCGCGCACGATCGCCGTGTAGTTTCCCGGGCTTAACGTGGCAAGGATCGCCGGCTCGTGCGTGTTCGGCGGGGCGAGCTGCGCCTTGAGGATTTCCACTTCCTGCGTCTCCCGCCATTCGTCGTTGCTGCTGATCGTGTTTCCGTCCGCGTCATGCAATTCCAAGGTCGGATCCGCGAGCGCTCCGTTGACTCCGAATTGCGCGAGCGTCGGCCCGAGCGCACGCACGAGCATCTTGGCCGGTTCGCTGCCTCCAACGATAAAGCCGGCAATCATGACATCATCGCCACCTTGCACGTAACCACGTGTCGCGATGTTCCCGAGCTGCGCGACCGTCCCTTTATCCAAGTCATAAATTTCCGCGAGACCCACACCGGTTTCGCCGTGCGCTCCCTTTAGGATCGCCGTGTAGGCGCCGGGAGTTAACGTCGCGACGATGACCGACTCCTTCGCATCACCGGGTTGGTAAGCGCTCGGAACTTGCGACACATCGCCTTCCTGCCAGTTGTCATTTGAGCCAATCGTGTGGTCGACGCCGCCGCTATCCCGGTAGTGCAGCTCCAACGACGGGTCCGCTAGTACGCCCGGCACACCGAACTTCCCTAGCGTCGGCCCCATGCCGCGAATTAACACCTGCTTGGTGGAATTCGCCGGTCCCTTGATGATGAAGCCCCCGATGAGCACGTTGTCGCCCGCTTCAACCTTGAGCCGTGTCGCGA
>JALYZW010000151.1 GCA_030945725.1 Verrucomicrobiota bacterium
GCACATCATGTCGACGACTTCGCCGGTGAGCGTCTTGCTCGCGTCAGCAGCGAGCGCCTCTTTGCCGTGGTCCTGATCTTGCGCGATCGCGAGCGGAGACGGGCGAGCGCGACTGTGAAACCGGCCACGACGACCGATTTCAGCAGCATGGAATGCCTGGTGGATTTGAACATGACGAACGTTGCGTCGCTTGTTTGGCCGCGTCGAATTCAGCGGCTGAAAGGCGACTACTGCGCGGCGTCGATCAATTCCGCGAATTGGGCGAAAAAGTAGGCGGCGTCGTGCGGGCCCGGCGCCGCTTCCGGATGATATTGCACGCTGAAGATCGGCAGTTCCCGATGCCGCATTCCTTCGACCGTGCCGTCGTTCAAATTGATATGAGTGACTTCGATTTGGCGCGGCAGCGACTCTGGATCCACCGCGAATCCGTGGTTTTGCGAAGTGATCGCAACCTTATTGGTGCGCAAGTCTTTCACCGGCTGATTCCCGCCGCGATGGCCGAATTTCAGTTTGAACGTCTTCCCGCCGCACGCGTATGCGAGCACCTGATGGCCGAGGCAAATTCCGAAGATCGGTTTCTTTCCCATTAAACCGCGAATCGACTCGTGTGCGTAACCGAGAGCGGCCGGGTCGCCCGGTCCGTTCGAGAGAAACACCCCGTCTGGATTTTTCGCGAGGACCTCCTCCGCCGTCGCGGTGGCGGGCACGACCGTGACGCCGAAGCCGTTTTGCCGGAGCCGGCGCAGGATGTTTTCCTTGATGCCGTAGTCGTAGGCCACGATCTCGTGCCGAATAGCGGGGAGGGCTTGGGTTGTCACTTCGCTGGCATTGCCGCTCGCGACGGACCAGCAGGCGCTCAATTTATCATCGGCATCCCAGCGATAAGCCGACGGCGCGGTCACTTCGCGCACGAAATCCATCCCGTCCACGCCCTCGCCGGCAATCGCCGCGTCCACAGCCTCGCGCGCGGTCGCGAGATCACTCGTTAGGCACGCCTTCATCGCGCCGCGTTCCCGCAAATGACGCGTCAGCGCGCGCGTGTCGATATTCTGCACGCCCGGAATTTCCCAGCGGCGCAGGTAATCCTCGAGCGACGCCTCCGAGCGCCAATTGCTCGGAATTTCGCTCAGCTCTTCAATGACGAACCCGCGCACGTGCGGCGAGCGACTTTCCTGGTCGAGTCCGTTCGTCCCATAATTCCCGATCAAGGGGTAGGTCATGGCGACGATCTGGCCCCGATACGAAGGATCGGTCACGACCTCCTGGTAGCCGGTCATCGACGTGTTGAAACAAATTTCGCCCACGCGCGTCCCGGTTGCGCCAAAAGATTCGCCTTCGAAAATCCGGCCATCTTCGAGAGCGAGAATCGCGCGCATAAAACGGCGCAACCTTCTACGCCGAGCGCCCAACGTCCAACGCTGAATTACGGAAGCGGTGGAGTCGCCTCACGCGAATTCGTCATTCCGACCGAAGCGCAGCGGAGTGGAGGGACCCCGGGCCATTACCGTCAGCGTGACTATCCCGGGCTGTCTCGGCTTCGCTCGACATGACAGCCGCGTTGGATTCAGCGTTGGCCGTTGAGTTCCTGACGTTGCGACCTCGACCTCGGACCGCCGCGATCGAATTTAGAAGCCAGGAAACCATAAAAAGAGGCATCATTATTTCTGGATTCCTGGTTTCTAAATTATTACCTCTCCGTCTTTACTCGACGCCCGAGTTTACCGTTCAGCGTCTGCTTCTCCCCCAAAAAAAGCGCCCGGACCATTTCTGATCCGGGCGCCAAATGATTACCCCGCAGGTGCCGTTTAGATGGATATCCCGTTCCCTTTCGGTAACGGGCGGACGACCATCGCGAGAGCGTCTGACTTCCAATTAAGGCATGTCATCTTCTCCCTACGAACCAGCCTCCTTCTGCTATGAAATATCGGTTCGGGAATCACACCTGTAATCTCGAACATCGCAGGGCAAATTGTCGAAAGTTGTCGCTCGCGGCCTGAGCGGCGCACCGCGTTTTCGCCTCTCACACCTCAACCGAAAACTCTCAACGCTCTCAAAGAACTATTCTCGCAGTTCGACCGCGAGTTCCCTTTGTAATCGCTCGCGGATCCGCGCGTGGACGACATTAATTTCGTCGTTCGTCAGTGTCCGGTTTTTGTCGCGGTAAGTCAACGTATACGCGAGAGACTTGCGCCCCGCGCCAAGCGTCTCCGCTGCTTTTCCGCCGAACAGATCGAAGAGTGATACCGCCGCCAGCAATGGCTCGTTCGCGCCCCGAATTGTCCGTTCGATCTCCTCGTGGGAAAGATTTTCCGCCACGATCATCGCGATGTCGCGCCCGACCGCGGGAAACTTGTCCAGTTCGCTGAAGCTCGTCGCACGCGGCGCGGATTCAATCAACGTGCGCAGTGAGATTTCCGCGATGATCACCGGCGCGGTCGCACCAATCGCCGCTGCGTCGCTCGCGCGAAGCTGCCCGATGAACCCGATCGCCTCGTCGCCGCGAAAAATGTCCGCCGCAAGGGCGAGATCATTTCGCGCCGATCGCCGAAACGAGACGCCGTCGGAAGAGAGTGCTTCGAGCACGCCTTTCGCGTCGAAAAGATCGAGTAGTCGCACCGCTCCGCCGCGCCATTGCGATTTGCTCGCCCCGTTTCCGTAGAGCAGGAGTGCGAGGTGACGCGATTCGGCACCGTTTTCGGCGGCGAACGTTCGGCCGATCTCGAATAACCGGATGCTGTGTTCTCCCGCCCGAACGTTGCGCGCGAGCACCGCGAGCAGGCCCGGGATCAGGCTGGGACGCAGCGCGACGTGATCTTCGCTCAATGGGTTCCGCAGTTCCATCGCCGCCGTCCGGAACAGCGATGTCCCGCGCGGAAGCAAGGCCGAGGTCCGCACTTCCGACACGCCTTGCGCTGCGAGCAACTGCCGCATGCGGGATTCGCGATCGTAGTTTCGGTCAGCTCCCGAAACCGGCGTAAATCGGCTGCGGTTTGCGCCGGCGATTTGATCGATGCCGGACGCCCGCACGATTTCTTCGATCAAGTCCACTTCCCGCCGGAGATCTCCGCGATAAGACGGAATCTTCCAGACCGCTTTTTCCTCGTCGGCCTCGACTTCCGACAATCCGAATCCCGCCAGAATCTTCGCGCTCACCGACCGCGGAATCGCGACCCCGAGCAATTGATCGCAGCGGGCGAAACGCAAAGGGACCTTCGGCTCTTCGGTCGGCAGTGTGCCCGCAGTCTCAATTTCCGCAGCCGGTTCGCCGCCCGCTAGTTCGCGGATTAACTGCGTCGCGCGCGCCGAGGCCCGCAAAATCATTGCCGGATCCACCCCCCGCTCGAACCGGTAGCTCGAGTCGCTCGGGAGATTGAGTTTCCGCGCCGTCCTGCGCACACTCGTTGGCAGGAAGTAAGCGCTCTCGAGCAGAACGCGGCGCGTCTTTTCCGGCACGCCGGTCTGTTCGCCGCCCATCACCCCGGCGATCGCGACCGCGCGCTGCTCGTCGGTAATAACGAGGTTCTCCTGACCTAACGAGTAATTCCTGCCGTCGAGGGCGAGGAAGTTTTCCCCCTCTGCCGCAAGACGCACCTCAATGCTGCCGGACAACGTATCGAGATCGAACGCGTGCAACGGTTGGCCCAACTCCAACATCACAAAATTCGTGATGTCGACGATGTTGTTGATCGAGCGCAGGCCGACCGCCTCGAGCTTCGCGCGCAGCCATTGCGGGCTTGGACCGACGTTCACGTTCTCGATTCTCCGCACCGAATAAAAGGCGCATTCGTGTCGCGCGGTGATGCGCACTCCGATGGCGCTGGTCTCGCGCGTCGCGTTCGGGGCCGGTAGCGCGCGGAGCGATTTGCCAGTCAGCGCGGCGATTTCGCGCGCCATCCCGAAATGACTGAGCAGATCTCCCCGATTCGGGGTGATCTCTACATCCAAAATGGTGTCAGGCGGAAAGAGCGAACCGATCGGCGCGCCCACCTCTGCGTCCGGCGAAAGGATCAACAGCCCGGCCGTTTCGTCCGAAAGTCCAAGCTCTTTACCGCTGCAGAGCATCCCCTGCGATTCCACGCCGCGGAGTTTGCTCGCCTTGATTTTGAAGTCGCCGGGCAACGTCGCGCCTGGCAGCGCCAGCGGCACTTTATCGCCGACTTTGTAATTCTTTGCGCCGCAAACGATTTGTCGTTTTGTGCCGCTGCCGTCGTCGACTTCGCAGACGCTGAGCCGATCCGCGTTCGGATGCTGGGCCGAGGTGTTGATCTCGGCGACGACGACGTTTTCGAAATCAGCGCCGCGTGTTTCGACCCCTTCGATTTCGACCCCCGCGAGGGTGAGCAACTGCGACAAGTCCTCCGTCGACGCCGGCAGTTCCACGAATTCGCGGAGCCAATTCAAGGAAAATTTCATGTCACGGAATCCCTCGCTTGTCATCCCGAGCCGCAGAGACGGCGAGGGACCTCGCATCGCGCCGCGGATAATCGAGCGACCTCGGATCAACTACGACGCCAAGGCTCCGCCGCCCGCCTGGTCTGGGCAAAATGCGCCGCGTGAATGGGCGGGGTCCCTCGCCGTCTGCGCGGCTCGGGATGACAGACTTGGAGGTCGTGGGGACAGAGAAAATCATGACGCGAACTGCCGCAGGAAACGCAGGTCGTTTTGGACAAACAACCGGATGTCGGGAATACCGAAGAGGATCATCGCGAGCCGATCCATGCCGAGACCGAACGCGAACCCGGTCCATTCTTCCGGGTCGTAGGCGGCGTCGCCCCGGGCGCGATTCACTTCTTCGAAAACCGCCGGATGAACCATGCCACACCCGGCGACCTCGATCCATTTCGCGCCACCTTTCAGCGCCTTCGATTTCACATCAATCTCGAAACTCGGCTCGGTGAACGGAAAGTAGTGTGGCCGAAAACGGATCTCCGCCTCCGCGCCGAAAAGTTCGTGCAGGAAAAACTCGAGGGTGCCTTTCAGATCGGCCACGCTTACCTGCCGGTCGACATACAGACCCTCGATCTGGTGGAACTGCGCGCTGTGCGTCGCGTCCACTTCATCCCGCCGGTAGGCCGCGCCGGGCGCGATCACGCGGATCGGCGGCGGGCCAGCTTCCATCGTGCGGATCTGAAC
>JALYZW010000046.1 GCA_030945725.1 Verrucomicrobiota bacterium
CAGGCAAACAGCATTGCTGTGGGCAAGTCGTATCACAACGACGTGTCTCCTTCGGTGCGCGACATGCCGGCATGGTCGCAAGCCGATGGAAAGACCGAGCACGAGGCGAATGAAAACCCGAAGGTTCCACATCGTCATCGGGATAGCTTCGATCCGATCATCCAGTATATGCAGTCCGCTTCTTCACCGATGGCCGCGGCTGCGCCAGCACTGGCTGCTGCAATCTACAATTTCGACGGCATCGTTTTTCCAGGGGTAGGCTGCAACTGCGCTCCGCCCGACACGAACGGCGCGGTCGGGAAAACTCAATACGTGCAAATCGTGAACGAAGGTTATCAAGTGTTTGACAAGAGCACAGGCGGTTCCGTTTTGGGACCGAACAGCATTTCGTCCATCTGGACCGGTTTCGGCGGCGGCTGTGAGACCCTGGGCGCCGGTGACCCCGTTGTTCTCTATGACCAGTTAGCTGATCGCTGGGTGATCACGCAGTTTGCAAAAGCTACGTCGAGTGGACCCATTACCGACGAGTGCGTCGCGGTCTCTACGACCGGCGATGCCACCGGCAGCTACTACCGTTATGGATTTCACCTTGGCTCGAACTTCTACGATTATCCTCACCTCAGCGTCTGGCCTGATGCCTACTACATGAGCATGAACGTCTTCAACGCGGCCGGCTCGAGCTATCTTGGACCTCAACCTTTCGCGTTCGATCGCGCAAAGATGCTGGCCGGTGCGCCCGCGACCTTCGTCAGCCCAACAGCACCGCTCGGTTCAACGGTCGACCCCTTCCTGCCTGCGAATCTCGATGGGCCCACATTGCCTCCGGCTGGCGCGCCCGCGACCTTCGTGGGGTTCCCCGGGCAATCCTCGAATATTAATTACACGACTTATCACTTTCACGCTGACTTTGTGACCGCGGCAAACTCGACATTCACGACGTTCGCCAATCCTCCTGCAGCTGCGTTTACCTCGCTCTGCCCGACCACTCGTGCGTGTGTGCCGCAAGCGGGCGTGTCTTCCGCAAATAATCTCGACGCGAGCGGCGATCGTCTCATGTTCCGGCTTGCATACCGGAATTTCGGCGACCACGAATCAGTCGTTGGTAACTATTCGGTAAATGCAAACGGTGTTGCTGGCGTGCGCTGGTTTGAGCTGCGCAATGTCACGGCGGGGCCAGTCACAAAATACCAGGAAAGCACCTACGCGCTTGGCGATGGGGTTTGGCGCTGGATGGGTAGCGCCTCGATGGACGGGCAAGGGAACATGGCGATTGGTTTCAGTGCTTCCAGCTCGACGCTGAATCCGCAGCTTCGTTATGCGGCTCGTATGGCGACCGATCCTTTGAACACACTCCAAGGAGAAGCGCATCTCTACGATGGCACTGGAAGCCAGAGCGGCACCGGGAATCGTTGGGGGGACTATGCCTCCTTGACGGTTGATCCAGTAGACGACAGCACCTTCTGGTTCACGAGCGAGTATTATTCGACTACGGGCACGTACAACTGGCGGACGCGTATCGGTAGCTTCAAGGTAGCGACAGCAAGTCCTACCCCAACGCCTGCGCCGACGGCAACGCCGATCCCGACGGCTACCCCATCCCCGACGGCGAGTCCAACTCCTGCACCTGACTTCTCGCTTTCGGTCAGCCCGGCATCCGTGACGTTTGGGCGCAACGGCGGCAACGCCTCCTACACGGTTACGATTACGCCGAGCGGCGGCTTTAGTGGGAACGTCAGCTTCAGCGTCTCGGGTCAGCCTCCCGGGGCAACGCCAACGTTCGCGCCGAATCCGGCTACTACCACTACGACGTTGACGGTTAGCGTCCCAGCGTCGACAGCACGCGGCACCTACCGGCTCACGATTACGGGTACCAGTGCTGTTCCTGCACTAACGCACACCGCAGCCGCGACACTTGTAAAGAGTAAGTAGGTCAAGCAGTCATTCCACAGAAGGCCGCAGGGGAGCACCCGCTCATCTGCGGCCTTTCTGGTTTTTGCGAGGAGCGTTCCCTCGATCGGCGAGGAGTCGACCCTGGGAAAATGATCTTTGGACGCACCGCGAAGGATGGTGCGGTGAAATTCGATAAACTAGATCCGTAAGCGCGGCCGTGCCGTTGAGATGCGGGCCGAACGGAATATTAGTTTCGCCTCCCCGCCTGGTTTCCCCGCGAACGTGGCGCCGCCCGGAATTTGAGTCCCATCCGTGCTTGGCGGCATTAGCAGCTCGAGGCAAACGCCAGCGTCTCCCCTAAAGACACGTCGCCTGCGGGAACAGTTTGCGGCTGACAGATTGCGGTCGCCTCAGTTTGGGGGCGACCTGCGCAGGATCGCTCAGCAGCCGCCGTTCCCGCCAGTGCCGGCTCGGATGCGTCGCAGGGGGATGCACCTGCTGGTCCGCCTCGCATTCCCGTTGCCGAAGGCGCTGGAAGGCCGCGGCGAGTCAGGCTTCGATTGAAAGAGGTAGATTCTAAGCCGCGTCGGCCCGGGCGGATGCGACAAAGGACTAGGCTTTTGCCCAATCCGTAGGAGGACTTATATAAAAGACCAAGCCGGGGGCCGCATCGGGCCGAGAGTTTGCGACGAACAGCTCCCGGGATGAGCCATCCGATTAAGGCTTTGCCGCATTTGACCGAGGCTTTGCCACATCCGACTGAGGGTTTACGCAGTCTGATTGGGGTTTCGTGGTAAACAACTGAGACTTCCGGTGAAACGGCCGAGTGTTCTCGACAAACTACCGAGGGCCTAGGAGTAGACAGCGGGGCGACCCGCCACACTGCCGATGCCGTAGCATCGGGGGGGGCCACGCGCGGAAATGCCGGGGTGAACCCACAAGTTTGTTGCTGACCCCCTGTCCCCGAGTTAAGTCTCTGGCTCGAAACAGATTTCGGGGGTATAGCTCAGTTGGTAGAGCGCGTCGTTCGCAATGACGAGGCCTGGGGTTCGAATCCCCATACCTCCATTTTCATGCGCATTGGACGGGTTGCGCGGCTGCCGCGCTCGTGGCTCAGCGACCGCCGATCGTTAATGAAACGCTCTCTTCCCTTCGCGCTTATCCTGGCCGTTCTGCTGATCGCGGCTGCCGCGGGGACCGCGCTCTATCGCTATCGGCTCGCCCAAGTTCCGCCGATCCCGCGCAATCTCGCGGCCGGCAAACCAGGCGCGGTCCCGCCGCACGTCCGCGGCTCGACGAACGCGCCGGTCAGCGTGGAGGAATTCGGCGACTACGAATGTCTGCCGTGCTCCGTCGCTTTTTCAACGTTGAACCAAATCGAAAAAGATTACGGGAAACGGGTCTCGTTTACGTTTCGTCAATATCCGCTGACGATGCACGTGCATGGACTAGACGCGGCGCGCGCCGCCGAAGCTGCTGGATTACAGGGAAAGTTTTGGCCGATGCATGAAGCGCTTTTCCAAAACCGCGCCGTTTGGACGAAGGCGCCCGACGTGCCTGCGCTTTTCAATGCTTACGCGGCGTCGGTCGGGCTCGATTTGGCGAAGTTCAAGGCGGACCTCGCCGGCGCGGAGGTCGCGAAGCGGATCGGCGATGACCAGGAGCGCGCGGCATCGATCGGCGTCGATCGGACGCCCGTTGTTTTTGTGAACGGACGCAACGTGCCGTTCCCGTCGTTGACCGTCGGAGGGCTTCACGCTGAGATCGACAAAGAGCTGCATGGCAAGACGAAGTAAGTCGGCGAAACCGCCGCGGGCGAAGGGACCGGCGCCGGACAATTCAAAGTCCGGCCGATGGCTTGTGCTTGGAGCAGTCCTTGCGCTGCTCGGTCTGGCCGACGCGGTTTACCTGACCGCGGAACACCTAGCCGGCGCCGGCGTTGAGTGCGGCGCTTCGATGGGGTGCGGAGAAGTGCTCGGTAGTTCATATGCGACGGTCGGCTACGTGCCGCTGGCCGCACTTGGCGCGCTCGCCTATTTCGCCGCCTTCAGCGCCGCCACGCTCGCGGCGTTTGGCTATCGTCGCGCGCCGGCGTTCTTTGCTGCGATCGTCGCGGTCATGTTTGCCATGACGCTGTGGCTCCTTTACGTGCAGGCCTTCGTCCTCCACGCATTTTGTCGGTACTGCCTCGTGTCAGCGGCCTTGACGTTTGGTTTAGCCGCGGTCGCTGTCCTGACTCGCGGCCGCGCCAAGGCACTAGGCGATGGCACCGAACGCCAGACCTAATCCGTAGGTCACGGCCGCTTCGATCACGCCCACGATCGTCATCTCGAATCCCGACGCCCACCACGAGCGGATGGTGATCAGCGACTTGACCGCGCCGACCGCGAAGTGCGCCAGGATGCTGATGATAAACGACGCGATCACCGCTTCGATTCCGCTCAGGAAAAAGAACGGAATGATCGGGATGAACGCGCCGATCGCCGTCGAGATCGCGGCCGAGCCCGCAGATTTCCAGTGATTCGGAAAGCGATGCTCCGACAGGCCGAGCTCGCTCTGCGCCATCGCCTGCACGAATTGCTCCGGCTGCTCCGCGAGGCGCTCCGCCATCTTCTGCGACTCCGTTTCGCTAAATCCCTGAAGCTGGTAGAAGAGCGCCATCTCCTCGATCTCCTCCTCCGGATTCTCTTCGATCTCGCGCCGCTCGCGCGCGATCTCCGCCTCGTACACTTCCGCCTCGCTCTTCACTGCGAGATACGCGCCCGCGCCCATCGACAAAGAAGAGGCGAGCATGCCTGCGAGTCCGGAAATCAGGACGACGTGCTGTTGATTATTCGTTGCGCCGGCAACGCCGGAAACGATGCCGAAGACGGCGCCGAGCCCGTCGTTCACGCCGTAGATCGCGTCCGCCACCCAGCTGCCGCCGCGGCCGTGCCACCGCTCGCGTTTCAGCATCGCGTCGAGCAATGCCTTCGGTCCGCCCGTCGGCGGCGCCATCGTGTTCAGCATGCGCGCGTGCGCTTTTTCCTCGAGCGCACTTTCGCGCAGGAAATCTTTCACGTCCGCTTCCCCAGCGAGCGCGCGTTCGCTCTGGTCGCGGAACTCCGCCTCATGCCGTTCCTCGGCCGCTTCCATCCGCCGGATCGCGACCTCGGTGCCGAGCATGCGGTTCAGCCAACGCTGGGTCCGACGCGCGAAAGTGTCGGCGAGATGCGGCGCGGGCGCGCCGAGGTCATGCAGCTTTTGCTCCCAGCGTCTGGCATGTCGTTCCTCGGCCTCCGCCATGCGAATGAGAATGCCCTGGCGCTTCTCATCCGGTTCGCGTCCGGCGAGATCACGGTAGGCCTGCGC
>JALYZW010000079.1 GCA_030945725.1 Verrucomicrobiota bacterium
CCGCGAAAGAGCGCGTCGTTCTCCGTCGGCAGGGCGAGGTCGAGGTTCTTTTCCGCGGTATTTTGCGCGCGCATCGGGTAGGCGTTCACTAGGCTCAGCACCATCGCCGCCGCGAGCGCCGCGCGAACGATCATTTCTTTCGCGAACCAATCATCCGCCAGTCCTTGCGCATCAGCTCGATGTCCGCCGCATTCAATCCGGCGGGAATGAAAATTCGCCCGTCCGAGATCCGGCGGTCGATTTGCAATTCGGTCAGCGGGCGCCCGTTCACAAAAACGAATAACGGCGTCCCGCGCCGCTCGACGCTCAACGTATCGAGCGCTAGTTTCCCGTGTTCATCCAGTTGCAACAAGACACCGAAGCTGCCGTCGTTCGCCGGATAAGGATAGAACGCCGCGACATCCTGCTCCGAGATGCGCGCCGTTTTCTCGATCACCTCCGGCTTGCCCGAAAACTGCGAGCGCATTTGCGTCGCGAAAATTTCGCTGTCGCGCGCGTTCGCCTGCAGGTGGAATCTAACCGCACAGTGGCGCTGCTTCGCCAGAACGGTCGCGCCGCCCAGTGCCACGAGCAGCAACGCAAGCGCAAAGTGACGCATCGCCGAGAGATAAAGGGTTTGACAGTATTTGCAACGCTAGCTGATTACCCGCGCATGATTCGCAGGGCCGGCCTCCTATTCCTGGCCCTTGCCATCAGCGGCAGGATCGCAGGCCAGACGCCCGCTGCCACGTCCGAAAAGCGGAGCTGGCTCGGCCGGCTCAATCCATTCCACGCCAGCGAGCGTCTCCCGGAATACAAAGACCCGCGACTCCGCGGCCTCGTGCTCACCTTGGAACTCTCGCCGCAACCGGTAAAATTATCTGAAGTACGGCAACTCGAAGTCCGGCTCACGGCGACGAATAAGGGCCGGCGCGAAATCCCGCTCGATTTTCCGAACGAGCAGCGGATCGAAATCTATTTGCGCGACTCGTTGGAGCATATCCTGACGAAATGGTCCGATAACCACGCTTTCGCAGACGAGCCGGGCAGCGTGTTGATCAATCCCGGTGAGCACGTCGATTACACCACCACGATCGCGACCCGCGATCTCGCGCCGAACAAAGTGTTCATCGCGGAGGTTTTCTTCCCGAGCTATCCCGAGCTCATGATCCGCCAGAAGTTTCTGACCGCGCCATAGCGAAACCGACCGCGTTTAACGTGCGCCTGTTTTCCGATTACCACAGCCATCCGCAAGGCCACCGTGTTCAGCCGTACACGCAGGAATTGCTGCAGCCGTGGGCGGATGCGGCGCGCGCGCGCGGCTTGACCGACATCGCCTTCACCGATCACGACCGCTATCATGTGGGGATCGATTTCGGTGAAATCGATCGACTCCGGGCCGCGAATCCCGATCTGAAAATCCGCGCCGGCATTGAGCTCGACAACGATCCCGTTCATTCGCCGGCCGGGCGCCGCTGGATCGAGAAACACTGGGATCAGCTCGATTTCGTTCTCGGCTCTGTCCACTTTCTCGATGACCCGCACGCGATGTTTGACAGCGTGCCGGCCGGTGGCGCGCAATTCCACGGCCGCGATATCGACGAGATTTACGCAGACTACTTTCGTCGCGTCCGCGAGATGGCGGCGAGCGGGTTGGCTGATTGCCTCGCGCATCTTGACCTCGTGAAGATCCACGGACATCGCCCCGCTGGAAACGTCGCCGCGCTCGTGGACGAGACGCTCGATTTCATTCGCGCGCGCGACCTCGCGATCGAGCTATCGACCGCGGGCTGGCGTAAGCCGGTGCATGAACTGTATCCGTCGGACGAGATCATCCGCCGCGCAGCCGAGAAGGGGATAGCCTTTACGACCGCCTCCGACGCCCATTCCCACGTGCAACTGGCGGAGAACTACGACCAGCTCGCCGCGAAAATGCACTCGTTAGGTGTGCGCGAAGTTGCGCTCTTCGCGCACCACCAGCGCTCCACCCACCGTCTGTCATCCTGAGCCGCGCAGACGGCGAAGGACCTCACAGAAGCACGAAGCTTTGCCGAGAAGGGTCCGGTAGCCACGAAGCGAAGGGTTGATTGCTGCCGCTAAACAACGCCACCGCGCAGCCTGGATCGGAGAGATCCTTCGCCGTCTGCGCGGCTCAGGAT
>JALYZW010000084.1 GCA_030945725.1 Verrucomicrobiota bacterium
GATCATAGACGCGATATCCAGTCGCGCTGCGCTGCGGTTTCGGCAGAAGCCCGCTCCGCTCGTAGAAGCGAACGGAGTCGGGCTTGATCCCTGCCGACGCGGCCAGTTGGCCGATCAGCAGAGGCTTTGCTTTCACGCCGCGGCCTGAGTCAGCGTCGCCGCCTGCTCGCGGGTGATCGTTCCTAAAGGGGGGCCGAAAGTCGATTCGGCCAACGATTCATTTCGCTCGGCCGCCCGCAGCTTGGTTCGAGGGGTGAATCGGATCTTACCAACGGCGAGCGGCAAAAGGCTCCAATCCCTCCTGAAATCCCAAAAGTGTCCAAGTAATTTTTTTTCAGGATCTTGGAAAAGTCGATTTTAAGAGGGAGCCGGCAGACGGATTCGAACCGACGACCTGCTGATTACAAATCAGCTGCTCTACCAACTGAGCTATACCGGCATTTTCCCTCGTAGATTAGGCTGAAAAAGAGACGCGACAAGACTCCATTCTGCCCGCCTTTTCTGCCCACCTGATGGGCAGAATTGCTTTTACCGCGCAAACACTGCCGCTTTGCGAAGCTTTGGCAGTCACGCTGAAAGCAATGTTGAGGCCGCTCATTGGCTCCAATGATAGAGCTTAGCCGCTGCGCAGGCGAGTCAAGATTGCCGGGTCGTGAGCAGCCAAGCCAAACCGCTATGGGAAGCAACAGCGGCGCAGAATCTAGTCCGCTACCGCCCAGCGGGAACATACTTCGCGCGCTTCAGAATCAACGGGAAGCGGGTCTGGAAGAGTTTAGAGACGACAGTCTTCTCAGTCGCGAAGCAGCGGCTGCCCGACACAATGCGCGAGCATCGCGCGAAGCTCGAATCGATGACGGCTGTCGCGATCGGGAAGATGACCGTCGGTAACGCGGCCCGGGCGTATCTCGAAAAGGTTCAGGCGAACGTTTCGCTGAAGCCTAAATCGAAAGAATATCGCGAAATGATGATCGATTTCATCAATCGCTCGTGGCCGTCACTGTCGGGCACTGATGTGCGCAGGGTTAGTGAACGCGATTGCCAGGAATGGCTACTCCGCTTCCAAAAGCACTACGCGCCTTCGGTTGTGAACAACGCGATCGGGACATTACGCAGTGTGTTTGCGGAAGCGGTGCGGAGTGGCGCCCGCTTTGGAGATCCTGCGGCTAACCTTTCGCGTATGCGCGTTCGAGCGAAGCGACTCGAGTTGCCCTCGCGGTCTGAGTTCCTGCGATTCGTCGAGGAGATCCGCACGGCTGGCGCGCGACAATCCAAAGACTGCGCGAATCTCGTGAAGTTCCTCGCGTATAGCGGGGTGCGTATCGGCGAAGCCAAGTTCGTCAATTGGGCCGACGCAAACTTCGACCGCCGGCAGTTGCATGTCCGCGGTGATCCCGTAACAGCGACCAAGAATGGCGAGACGCGCTACGTGCCGATGATTCCCGAGCTGGAGCAGATGCTGAAGGAACTTCGATCCGGACGTGCGGACGAGCCACCAACTGCAATCGTGATGCGCGTCTTCGAATGTCAGAACAGCATGACACATGCAGCCGCTAAGATCGGCATGAAGCGCATCACTCATCATGATTTGCGGCACCTCTTCGCGACGATTTGTATCGAAAGCGGCGTAGATGTTCCTACTGTCTCGCGCTGGCTCGGCCATAAAGACGGCGGCGCGCTTTGCATGAAGACGTACGGACACTTGCGCCAAGACCACAGCCTCGCGCAGGCACAGCGAGTTAGCTTCCGCCCGGCAATCTAGAATATGCTAAGCGTTCGACCAGCGGCCGCAGTCCAGCGCAGAGTGAGCAGCTTTGCCGGAGAGTGTTTTTTCGCTATAGCGGCGACGTTGCCAGGCCGCGAGCCGAAAACCGCCGCGCTAAAAAGGAGCGCCTCCGCAGCGTACGCCGAATACGTGCGATTGTTCGTTCCGAAAAGGGACAAGGCTCAGCGCGCGAATGAAATGTCGCGCAAATGCCTTCGCAATCCGCGTTTTCACTCGTTGCATCTCTTCCTGTGGTACCGGATATCCCTCGGCTTCTTCGATCAGGTGATCCAGCAGGAGCTTGCGGCGGCCTCCTCCGCCTTCTCGCAGTTGACGCGTCTACTTTGTTCTGCTCCGCAAATGGTGTAGCTCCCGAGGCCGGCGACAATTACGTCAATTAGCCAGTCCCCTGGGAAGACGCCTCAGAAGCGGACACTTCTTTAGGGGACGCTGTACACCTCGACCACCCCCACGCCGGTTGTGTTTCCTTTTCCGCGGACGATCGCGGTGTAGGCCCCGTCTGGCAGGGAGGCCACGATCGCCGATTCGAGGTCGTTTGTGGGTGCCAGACCCGTTGCTTGGATGTCCGCCTGCTGGGTGTCCTTCCAGTTGTCGTTCCCCTGTAGAAGCGAGCCGTTCGCATCCCGCAGTTCCAGGGTCGGGTCTGCTAGCGCGTTATCGACCCCAAACGGCTGAAGCGACGCTCCACTCGCACGCACGCCGACACGCGAGGTCGCGCCGCCCCCGCCACCGAGGCGGAAACCGCCGATCATGACGTTGTTGTCCGTGTCAACGAAGCCGCGGCTCGCAATGTTCCCGAACTTTGACTTTGACGTCGGCGTCAGGTCGTAAGCCTCGACCGATCCAATTCCGTTACTCCCACTCTTACCCCGAACGATAGCGGTATAGGCACCCGGCGCGAGCGTGCGGACGATAGCTGATTCCAGGTCATTCTTCGGAGCCACGCCAGTCGCTTCGATTGCGGCCCGGTCGGTGTCCTTCCAATTGTCGTTACTCGCGAGCATGGTGCTGCCTTGGAATAGCTCAAGAGTTGGATCAGCCAGAAAATCAGGGAAGAAGCTGGAGAGCGATGGGCCGATCGCCCGGACGATGACCTTTTTCGCTTCCGTGCCGGTAATGATAAATCCACCGATTAGCTCGTTTGGATCAGGCTGCACGCGGATGCGAGTGGCGATGTTCAACGGGATATCCGGGACGGTCAGCACCGTGATGGTCGTCCCGGCGCTGCTATAGTTCACCTGACCGGTGAAGCCGGTCGTATTTACGGTGGCAAAAGCGCCCGCGAAGGAGCCGGGCAAGATCAGCTGAAACACATCTCCGACTGCCGGCCGGTAACCGTTAATCAAAGTGACGTTCAAGGTCCCGCCGAGTGCGGCCTGGCCGCTGACAACTAACTGATCGTAGTCGGTGCCCGCCGCCGTGCCCCCAATCTCCATCGTGAGGGTGCCGCCAGAGCCCTGCACGTAGTTGCCGCTGATCGTGATCTTCCCCGGGGAATGGCCCGGAGCGACGCCGCCGCCGGTGTTGCGGACGTTTCCGGTGATCGTGCCCGTGCCGACGATCGAGCCGCCATCAATCGCCGCCTCATTCGTGAAGATCACGTTCCCGCCGTCGAGATTGAGCAGACCAGCAGTCTGACTAAACTGCGTGAACCGAATCGTCCCGGTCTGGATGTCCACGGCGCCGGCGTTTTTAAAAATGGGATCGATCACGCTCGTTTCGCCCCCGCCGGTCTTTTCACAGACTCCGGCGTTGTTAATTACCGGATTGAAGCTACTTGGTACCGACGGCATATTCGCATCCGCGCGCAGGTCGATAATTCCGGTAACCTTATTTTCGAAACTGCCCGCCAATTGCAAGGTTCCGCTGCCAGTGAAGGCGAAAGTTCCCTCGTTTCTGAAGGCGCCTCCGATCCTCTTCGTTCCGGTGCCGGCTAAATTGATCACGCCGGTGTTCACTATCGCGCCTCCGCCAACCGTTTGTTGGAAGCCGCCGCCGGTCCACTGAAAGAGAGTTCCGGGAAGGTTGAAAGTGCATTCCACGCCGCCGTTGCCGGCCGAGATTTGGCCGCTGGAAAACAGAACGGTCCCAGCGCCGCTGCCGTTGAAAACGTCTTGGAACTGCGCACCGATGCCGCCGCCAGTCAAATCAAGCACCGAGCCCGCGGCGACCTTGAAATTGCAGCCACCGGAAAAAAGTCCATTACTCGCCCCGGAGAGAACAATCCGGCCAATCTGCACATCGATGGTTCCACCCGTAAGGCTGAAAGCAATCGCAGGGTCAATCACCACGGCACCGGGGCCGGCAGTCTTCGCCACCGTTCCTGTAGCTGTGATCGCGGGATCGAATCCTCCCTGGCTAACCAGATGGGTAATGGTGAGATCGCGCTCGAAGGTAAAGTTCTTGCCACTGATGATACCGGAATCGTCCAAGTTGAGGCCGCCGTTCGAGCCAATCCTGAGGCTATCCACCACCACGGGGAGGTTTAGGTTGGTCGCGTCCGGACCGTTGAGCAGGACGCTGGCTCCCGAGCCGTTCGGATAGTCGGGCCTATTCCAATTACTCGGTTCCTTCTCGAAGGAAGGGCTTGGCGAACTACAAGGAGCCGTCGCGATGACCTGCTGCTGGTTCCAATTACTGTTGTTCGGGTAGGTGTATTTGAAGGTCGTGCCGCCGGGGCAGGTGCCCAAGTTTTCCTGCCCAAACGCCTTCCGTTCCCAAGTGTAACCCTGCGCGAAAAGCACGTTAGGGAGGGTGCCGAGGAACAGCGCCAGCACGCACGCAGTTCGAAGGCGAAGGACGCGCTGCCTCGCGCGAGCGGCCACCCTTGCTTTCGTCCTCAAAAAATTCTGTTCTTCTGCCAGTGGTGTTTGATGCATAAATGGAAGCTCTCCACCGCGAACCGTGCGGTTCTGGACCGAAAACGGACATTGACACGAAAGTATTTCCGTTTCACACCGCACAAAGGTAGAATGCCCTCGTAGGAACAAACGTCGGTGAACACCACGAGCCACACCGACGCCACTCAAATCCTTTTTGAGTGGAGCGAAGGCTCAGAGGATGCGCCTTCCCGTCTGATGCCGCTGGTTTACCAAGAGCTGCTCCGCCGCGCGGCCGTCTATCTTCGCGGCGAGCGCCCTGATCACACGTTGCAGGCGACCGCCCTTGTGCACGAAGCCTACCTGGAACTGGTGGATCAAAAGCGCGCGAATTGGAAAAGCCGAGCCCATTTCTGCACGGTCGCTGCTCAGTTAATGCGACGAATTCTCCTGGAGCATGCGCGCGCGCACAATACGGCGAAGCGGGGTGGCCGACTGCAAAAGGTCTATCTCGATGAGACGCGGGAGCTAGCCCAGGATCAGGCGTCCGATCTGGTGGAACTGGATGAGGCGCTCCAAAGTCTTGCGGCCGGTTTTCCTCGAGAGAGCCAAGTGGTGGAGATGAAATTCTTTGGCGGGATGGAGGCGCGGGAGATCGCGGAAATTTTGCGCGTCTCGGAGAAAACAGTTTTGCGCGATTGGAACTTCTCGAAGATATGGCTCTGCCGCGAATTGGCGCGGCAAAATGCCCATGCCTGAGTTACCGGCCGCGCGAGTCTCCGAACTGGTTCTTTCGGCCATCGAACGCGAACCGAACGAGCAGTCGTCGTTTCTCGATGAAGTTTGCGGCAGCGACATCGGTTTACGCGCTGAGGTAGAATCGCTCTTACAGTTCCAGCGCTCGGCGTGCGCCTTGATGCAAGAACCGGCCGTCCATCTGGCAGCGAAGATTCTCCTCCCCGAGCGCGAACTGGAGGCAGAAGAGACCATCGGCGATTACCTTATCCTCTCCAAAATCGGAGCCGGAGGCATGGGGGACGTTTATCTTGCTGAAGACAAAAAGCTTCACCGGAAAGTCGCGATCAAGTTAGTGCGAGCGGCCATCGGCACCGAGGACATTGTGGCGAGATTTCGCTACGAGGAACAGATTCTCGCGAGCCTGAACGATCCGAACATCGCCCATCTCTACGGCGGCGGCGTGACCACCAACGGTATTCCGTTCTTCGTCCTGGAGTATGTGGAAGGCCTGCGGATCGATGAGTACTGCGCATTCCACAAACTCAGCACCCCGTCCCGGCTCCAACTCTTCCGCAAAGTTTGCTCCGCGGTGCATCACGCGCATCAGCATCTGGTTATTCATCGTGACCTGAAACCTTCGAATATTCTAGTGACTGATGCCGGCGAGCCGAAGCTGCTGGACTTTGGAATTGCCAAGCTCCTCACCGCCGGCGAGTCGGCACCGGCGCTCACCGTGATAGGTGTAATGACTCCCGATTACGCCAGCCCTGAGCAGGTGCGGGGCGAGGCGATCACCACGGCGAGCGATGTTTACAGTTTAGGAGTGGTTCTTTATGAACTTCTCAGCGGCCGAAGGCCGTATCAGCCCAAAGGCCGCAGCGCCAGCGACATTGCGCGCGCCATCACCGAGCAGCAGCCGGAACGCCCGAGTGCGGCCATCGGCGTAAGTTTGGACTCGGAAGCGAGAGCTCGGAAATCACTGCGCGGCGATCTCGACAACATTGTTTTGATGGCGATCCGAAAGGATCCGGCACGCCGCTACGCATCGGTTGCGCAATTGTCCGACGACATTCGGCGCCATCTTGACGGTCGCCCAGTCATCGCCAGGAAGGACACCTTTAGTTATCGCGCCTCGAAATTCATTGCGCGGAACAAAGTTGCGGTGGGAGCAGCGGCTTTGGTCTGTTCCGCTATCATCGCCGGCTTGGCGGCAAGCATGTGGGAAGCGCAGGTGGCGCGGAAACAAAAGGTCAAAGCGGAAAGCATCAATGCGTTTCTCGAGCAAATGCTTGCCTATTCGAATCCGATTCTGAATCTGCCGCGCAACAATAGTCGGAAGTCGACGATGACCGATGTGCTCGACGCTACGGCCAAGCGTCTGGAGAACGGGGCCTTTTCGAACCAACCGGAAATAAGAGCCGAGTTAGAGCGGATTATCGGAGTTGACTACTACGAGCAAGGCAATGCTGACCTGGGGAACAAGCACCTTCGCGAATACGTTATCCTTCAATTTCAACTCTACGGCGAAGATGACCCACGAAGGCTGAATGCTTCAAACATCCAGGCGGCGTTGCTTTTTGGGCAGCGACAGATCTCGGAAGCAGAAGCGATCTATCGCAGAATCTTGCCGCGCATGCGCAAAGAAGAGCAGAAAGGTGCTCTTCAGCCTTATGACCTAGCCTATGCGCTTAATACCTTCGGTTACGCGCGGCGAACCCAAGGTGACTCCACGGAAGCCGAACAGCTCTTCCGAGAGTCCCTCGCTCTAAGTCGAAAGCTGCCGGATGAATCGCGGTATCTTGTCATAGGACTCACGCGAAGCACTCTAGCTTCGACTCTTGCCGATCAAGGGAGATCAGCCGAAGCTCTCCAAACATCGCAGGAGGCGGTCGCAGAGTACCGACAGCGAGGGCAAATGGATACTCCTGACTTTGGTTTCGCCTTGACGATTCTTGGAGGATTCCTCACGGAGAAAGGAGCTTTTGCCGAGGCAGACGAAAACCTGGCGACTGCGGAAGGCATCTACCGCACGCTCTTGGAGCCATCCTCTTTGTGGCTGGGAGATAATCTCCGCAACCAGGCCAATTCGTTTTACCAACAAGGCAAATACGCGGAAGCGCTCAGCAAGGTAACAGAGACACTGAAAATCTACCGTCAAAGCTTTGGCGTGCATTACGACCACTATCCGACCGCATTGATCACTGAGGGTCTGATCTTCGATAAGACTGGCAGGTCAAAGGAGGGCGAAATGATTTTACGGGAGGCTCTCGATCAGCGAAAAGGTTCGCTGCCGAAGGATCACTTCTGGGTCGCCCTTGCCGAGAGCGCGCTCGGGGAATGTCTCACCACGCAGAAGCGGTTTCTCGAAGCCGAGCCGCTCCTGCTCGATTCCTACGAGACCTTAGCGGTCCGGTTCGGACCTGAGGACAACCGCGTCCGGGGCGCTCTAAAGAACTTAGTCGGTTTTTACGACGCGTCTGGTCGCCATGATGAAGCCGCAAGGTTACGGCCACAATTGTAACCCTCCGAAGAGCAGTTCAGCGGTTCAAGAGGCGCAACAGTTCTGTGCGGGGTATGAGCAGCTTCCCTCGAAGAGCACGACAGGCGCGCAGTTTTGCCCGCTGAATCAGCCGATACACGCTGAAGGAGTCCACGCCTAGAAGCGCCGCGGACT
>JALYZW010000115.1 GCA_030945725.1 Verrucomicrobiota bacterium
CGCCTTCTCCGCGCGAGCGAGCAGAATTTTGAGATTCTCCACCCCGCCCTGCTTCTGAAATTCGCGCACCACCGATTCCGCCACGAACTCCTCGGGTTGCAAATCCACCTTGAGATGAAAATCTTTCACGCGCTGCGCCGTCCCCGGCCCGATCGTCGCGATTCGGACGCCGCCGATCTCCCGCGCGTCGTCATAGAGTTTGTAAAAAAGATCGAAGAACGCGTTCACGCCGTTCGCGCTCGTGAACACAATCCAGTCGTAGGAATGGGAGTCCTGCACCAGCTCGGCGAAGGCGCGCAGGTCCGCGGGCGGTTCGATCCGGATCGTGGGCAGCTCGATCACATCGGCGCCCAGCGCGCGCAATTGCGAGCTAAGCGCGCCGGCCTGGGTGCGGGTGCGCGTGACCACGATGCGCTTGCCGGAGAGCGGCCGGTGTTCGAACCAATTCAGTCGCTCCCGCAGCGAGACAACCTCGCCGAAGATTGCGATCGCCGGAGGAGCGAATGCGCTTTCCGCGACGCGTTGCGCAATGTTTCCGAGCGTTCCGACCAGGGTCTCTTGCCGGCCGGTCGTCGCCCAACGAATCAGTGCAACCGGTAAGTCTGCCCGCACGCCATGCGCTAACATCTGCCGCGCCACCGCGTCGATTTGCTCAACTCCCATGAGCATCACCTGCGTGCCGCCGAGTTTCGCTAACGCCGCGAAATCGATCGCGCTTTCCGGCTTTTCCGGATCTTCGTGTCCGGTGAAGAAAGTCACGTGCGAGGTCGTACCCCGGTGGGTCACGGGTATCCCCGCATAGGCCGGCCCGGCGATCGCCGAAGTAACGCCGGGCACAATTTCGTACGGCACGCGCGCCTGGGCGAGAGCGAGCGCTTCCTCACCGCCCCGACCGAAGACAAACGGATCGCCGCCCTTTAAGCGGACGACCGTTTTTCCTCCGCTCGCTTTCTCGACGAGCAACGCGTTGATCTCCGCCTGCGCAAAAGTGTGCGCGCCCGCTTTTTTCCCCGCGTAGATCGTGTCGACTCCGGCTCGCGCCCATTTCAACATCTCCGGATTGCAGAGATAATCGTAGATCAGCACGTCCGCCTGCTCGATGCATTCCTTCGCGCGCAAGGTAACCAGCCCGAGATCCCCCGGCCCCGCGCCCACCAGACAGCACCGGCCCATGCCCTTTTTATCTGCCATTGAGTTTCTCCATTAATTCGGCGGCGATCCGTTCCGGTGTCTCTTTATCCACCGCGGCGGACGTCTCGGCTACTCGCGCGGTCGTCGCGCCAAATTCAAAAACCTGCACGCGGATCTGCATCTCGTTGCCGCTCTGAATTACCGCCAGCACTCCGACCGGCGAATCGCAATCGCCTTGCAACAGTCGCAAAAATTCGCGTTCCGCGCGCAGACACAGCAACGTCACCCGATCGTTCACGAGATCGACGACGCGCTTCGTCCTTTCGTCGTCCGCCCGCACCTGAAGCGCGATGATCCCTTGCCCTCCGGCCGGCAGAAATTGGGTTTGCGGCAGTGACTCGACGAACAATGAAGTCCCCTCAAAATCCAATACGCCCGCGGCGGAACTCAAGCCTAGCCGCTCGATGCCGGCGCGCGCGAGGATGATTCCGTCCCAATCGCTCGCGATCAGCTTGCGCAATCTCGTCGGGACATTTCCGCGCAAATCCACCGTGGTGATGTCCGCGTTGCTCGCTCGCAGTTGATGCTGTCGCCGGACGCTGCCGGTCGCGATGACAGCGCCGGCGCGAACGGAGGCAAAGCCGCCTCGCTCCTTCGCGATAAATACGTCGTCCACCTCCGCGCGTTTCAACGCCGCCCTCACTTGCAACTCTCCGCCCGTTTCGCTCGGCAGGTCTTTCGCGCTGTGGACCGCGATGTCGATTTTTCCGTCGCGCAAAGCCCGCTCGATCTCGCGCGTGAACAAACCTTTTCTGCCGGCCCGGCGGTCGACCGGCTCGCCGGCCGATCCGATTCCTTCATCGCCGCTCGTCACGATGATCTTCGTCTCGATCGCTAATTCCAGCGCCGCCGCGCGCAGCGATCCTTCTACCTGCCGCGCCTGCGCACGCGCCAGATCGCTGCCGCGTGTTCCAAGAATGATAAGTGCGCGGTCGGCCATCACGACTCGGACGCCCGCAGAGTCGCATCGGCCAACGGCTGCGCGCGCGTGGCGTTAAACGCGCCATGAGACGAGCACCATCCGGCAAACGCGCGCACATGCTCGGCGATGATCTCTTCGCCGGAGGCGATCTGCTGCCGGCGCAAAGCGAGCGATTGTTCGGCGATCGATTGCAGCGAATCGATGTCGTAAAGGTAAACGCCGTCCAGGTCATTCACCTCCGGCGCGACATCGCGCGGGACCGCGATGTCGATGATGAAGAGCGGTCGATCGAGACGTTCGCGAATGATCGGCGCGAGGATCTCCGATGTGAGCAATGGCTCGTGGGCCGAGGTCGATGAAATCAGCACGTCAACCACCGCGCATTCTTCCGGCCAGGCGGCGAAAGAAACCGTGCGCCCGCTGACGGCCGCGGCCAGCGTCTCCGCGCGTTCCGGCGATCGGTTGCTCACGCGAATGTCGCGCACGCCTCGTGAAACGAGCGCCCGCGCGGTCCGTTCGCTCGTGTCGCCGGCGCCGAGAATCAGCACCTTTCGGCCGGCCAGTTCGCCGAAGATTTTCACCGCCAACTCTACTGCGACCGACCCGACCGAAACCGCCCCGCGCGTGATCTCGGTGCGGGTGCGCACTTGTTTCGCGACTCGAAACGCGCGCTGGAAAAGCCGGTGCAAATACGCCCCGGCACTGCCGGTTTCGCGCGCGTATTCGTACGCTTTCTTGGCCTGGCCGAGAATTTCCGTTTCGCCGATGACCATCGAATCAAGTCCACACGCGACCCGAAAGAGATGCTGCACGCACTCCTCACTTTCGTAGCGATAGAATGCAGGCGCTTCAGAGGTGTCGGCCGCACCGGCGAGCCACCGGACGGCCTCCTGCGTCGCTACTTCGCCCGGCGCGGCAGCATAGAGTTCTACGCGGTTACACGTCGCGAGGACGAGGGTTTCCGCGCAGCCCGTTGCGCTCCGAAATGCCGCCTGATCGAAGGGCGACGCATACTGCTCGCGCGTCTCCACGTTCGCCGTGTGGTGGCTGATCCCGATGCAAAAAAGCTTCATCGGATGGGAGCCGCGGGCGCGGTAAAGGTGATCGCCCACAGCACCGAGACCGCCGCGGCAAACGCGACGACGCTGAGAGACGCGAGCCGTTTCGGCGCGAGCCGGTGCAGATGACGCGCATACAAAAGCACGCCGTAAAAGAGCCAGACCGCCGCCGCCCAAATCATCTTCACGCGCGGCAAAGGTTGTCCGGTGAAGAAACCGCTCGCCAAGCCCGCGCTATAAAGCCCGAAGCCGAGCCAGAGCAGGCGCGTGATGGCCGCGAACAGGTCGTTCAGCGGCGGCAAATGACTCAGGACCGGCTGCATCTGCCGCGTCTTCAGTTGCCGCTCCTGCGCCAGATACATCAAGCCCGCGACGCACGCGAGCGCGAAGGCGCCGTACGCGATCATCGAAATCGACGCGTGAAATTCCAGCCACGGATTCGCGGTTGCGTGCAGCGCGTGGGGGACATCGATCGGCGCGAGCAACGCGCCGGATTGAATCAGGAAAACGAGCGGCGCGGTGAATGCGCCCATCAGCGAGAGCCGGTAGGCCGGACCGACCAGCATGTAGATGAGCGCAACCGACCACGCGAGGAACGTGAAGACTTCGAAGAGGTTCGTCAGCGGACAACGATGAAGCGCGTGGCCGCGCACGGAGAGGAAAGCGGTCTGCAACAAAAAGCCGGCCGCGATCGCGAAGAAGTTGAAACGACCCGGCCGGAAAACTCCCTCGCGCGACGCGATGATCGTGCGCACGACCGCTGCAAGGTAGCAGACGGTCGAGACAATCAGGAGCAGGCGGTCCATCGGGAACCCCTACGCTAAAAGGCGCTCTCCCACCAGCAAACGAGCCGCGCCGACGAGCCGTTGACGTTTCAAAGCGAGCCGGTAGCATCCCCCGCCATGGTTGCCGACACGGTCCAAAAACTTCACGCCGCCGTTCGCGATGTTCCGGATTTCCCGAAGCCAGGGATCATCTTCAAGGACATCTCGCCGATCCTGAGCGATGCGACGCTTTTTCGGGCGTCGATCGATGTTTTCCTGGAACGTTGCCGCGCGCTGGAGGCGGATAAAATCGTCGGGATCGACGCGCGCGGTTTTCTTTTCGGCTCCGCGGTCGCGTACGAGCTCGGCCTCGGCTTCGTCCCGATCCGGAAACGGGGCAAGCTTCCGTACAAGACCGTGAGCGCGAGTTACACGCTCGAATACGGCGAAGCGGAAATGGAGATGCATATCGACGCGATCGCATCCGGGGAACGCGTGATTCTGGTCGACGATCTGCTCGCGACGGGTGGGACTTCAGCCTCCGCGGCGGCGTTGATCCGGAAAGTCGGCGGCGAGCTCGTCGAGGCGCAGTTCCTGATCGAGCTCGAGTTCCTGCACGGCAGGGAAAAGCTCGCGGGCACAAACGTGGTGTCGTTCCTGAAATACTGACGCGTTGCTGCAGCCCTACGGCGAGCCACGGGTCATCCTGAGTGGCGCAGACGACGAAGGATCTCGCGCAGGCCGGAAAGTTTTCCGCGAGCCCCGCGACCGCAACGAAGCCAACGGATGATTGCTGTCCTACCAGACCTCGCAACTGCGCCATCTGAATGGGCGAGGTCCTTCACCGTCTCCGCGGTTCAGGATGACAGCGGGCAAACGACGATGAACGAGCGAAACGCGCGTAGACGTTACCGGTGGCAGGTGCAGCCGCCGCCGCATCCGCCATCGTCCGCCGCGATCACTTCCAGCGTGATCTCCTGCAAAGCGAGCTGATCGTGAATCAAGTTCAGCAACTCGATCGCGCGCTCGTCCGGCATTGAGGCGCAACGTAATTCGATCCGCGCGCGCTTTCCCTGCAGTTCCGGATGCGCGGCAATCATCTCGCCATCGAGCAGGAACGAAACGTAAGCATTAAATTTTTCCTGGAGCTGATGCAACCGTTCGTCGGATCCGTCCCACGCGCGTGGCTCGTGCATCGCGAGAAGCACTTGATCGCGAACCTGGTCGAGCCCGAACAAATCGATCACACCGGCGTTCTCGACGCCGCCGCTGATCTGGCTGTCTTCCACGGATGTCTCGCTCGCGCTCACGCGGCGCACGTTAGGTTAAAAAACCGATGCCGCAATCGGCCGGTTACGATAGGCTCCGTCCCGTGACCCGTCGCGCATTTCGCCTCACTTGCTTTGTTTTCGCTGTCGCGATCCAGACGGCGTCGGCCCAATTCGGAACTGAGTTTCTGCAGAACAACAGCTACTGGGGCGACGGCAAAGCCGAGTTCAACATTTACGACGCGCAGCTTGTCCGCGAAGGGCAGCCGCGGGCCTGCGAAGTCGTTCACATTCTGGTCCGCGAGCCGTTCGATTCGAAGCAATTCGTGAAACCGGAAGGGCCGATGCGGCCGGACACAATCGCGGTCTTGAAGTTGAACCAGATCATCCATGCGCCGGCCGGGCTGCTTCTCTACCAACAGATGCATTCGAATTTTTGGCGCGTCGATAATGGCCAGCTCTTCAAGTTCAGCCTAACGAGTAATGATAGCTGCGGGAACACCTACAAGGAAGCACGGCGGGCTGCCGACGCCTTCACCTACGAATATCACACCTACTGGGACGGGATGGCCGACGGCCGAACTACCGTGGCGGCGCCGGCCAATGGCTGCTTTTACGACGAACTGCCGTGGCGCGTGCGGACGATCGATTTCCGAAAGCCGAGCACCCCGTTTGAGATCCAACTCGCCGGCAGCGCGATCAATTCCAAACGAGATTCGTTTGAGTTCAAGCCGGCGAAAGTCTCCTTCACCGCAAGCGAACGGATGATCGACGTGTCGGTGGAACACACGTCCGGGGTCGATCATTTTCTGCTCGATCGAAATGGGCCGAATCTCCTGCGCGAGTGGACTGCGGCGGACGGCAGCCACCTGAAAATGAAGCGCAACTTGAAGGTCGATTATTGGAAGTACAACAAAAACGGGGACCGTGAACGCGCACTCAACGATCCAATGTTGCGCCAGCCGGATTGACGATGCCTAACAAGTCCAAACCAGACACATTGACGTTGCTCGGCCGGAGCGAGCCACGGCTTCCGTCGTCGCCTTCGGCAGCGTGCTTGGAGACGTTCCCGAACCCCTCGAAGCGGCGCTATCGGATTCGCTTTGAGACCGCCGAGTTCACTTCTCTCTGCCCCGTCACTGGCCAGGTTGATTTTGCGCAAATCACGATCGAATACATCCCGGCGAAGCGCTGCGTCGAAAGCAAATCGCTGAAGTTCTATCTCGCTTCTTATCACAACGAACGCGGTTTCAACGAAGCGATCGCAAATCGCATACTCGATGATTTCGTACGCGCTTGCGCACCGCGTGAGGCAGTCATTACGGCGGAGTTTGCGCCGCGCGGCGGCATTGGTTTGACCGTCCGTGCGGAACACCCTGACGGTCGATGAAACGAGCGGTCGTGCTGCTGAGCGGCGGCCTCGATTCAGCAACGACCCTCGCGATTTGTCTCCGCGAAAAGTTCGATACATTCCCCCTTTCGTTCGACTACGGACAACGGCATCGAATCGAACTCAACGCTGCGCGCGCGGTCGCTCACTCGTTAGGCGCGCGCGAACCCGAAATCGCGATAATCGATCTCCGGGTTTTCGGCGGCTCGGCGTTGACTGATTCGACCCTCGACGTTCCCCGTCATCCCGAGC
>JALYZW010000168.1 GCA_030945725.1 Verrucomicrobiota bacterium
GCGTAGTATTGCCCTTGAAATAGGAATCCGTACTTCGCCGCCGAGATGAATTCCTGCGGTGAGCCTTGGTAGTCGGTGTAGTAGGCCTCCCGGCGTCCGGTCAGGGCAACCGTAGCGGAATGATGGAAGTCATCGTTCCAGATCCCATCCAGCCCGTCGCCCCCATTCTTTTGATCGCGAACCAAGGTCGCATCCTGCGGCTCATTCTCGGCAATCAAAATGATCGCGCGTCCCTTCGCGGCACGACGCGCAGCGCTCGCGATCACGGTCACGATACGCGGTTGCGACTGATCGAAGATGCTCTGGGTCGCGTCCAGACGCAGACCGTCGAAGTGAAATTCGTCGATCCAGTAAGCGGCGTTCGCGGTGACAAATTCGCGGACCGGCTCGCAGTTCGGTCCATCGAAATTGAGCGGGTCGCCCCACTCTGTTTCGTAGCGGTCGGTGAAATAATCACGGGCGAAAACGCGTAGATAATTCCCTTCGGGCCCGAGGTGATTGTAAACGACATCAAGAATAACGCCGATCGCGACCGCATGGGCCGCATCGATGAACCGCCGCAGATCGTCCGGTTCTCCGTAAAGGTGGACTGGGGCGAAAAGGTCGACCCCGTCGTAACCCCAACCAAAGCGGCCGGGGAACTCTGCGATCGGCATCATCTCGATCAGCGTAACGCCAACCCGCGCGAGTTCGGCCAGCTCGCCCATGGCTGCATGCCAGGTGCCTTCGCGCGTGAAAGTCCCGACGTGCAACTCATAGATGACTTGTCCTTTCAATCGTACGCCCTTCCACGCTTGATCCGTCCACTGGTAGCGGTTGGGATCGATCACGAGGGAAGGTCCATGCGGTCCATGCGGTTGAAACCGCGACGCGGGATCCGGATGCAAATCGTTCGCGTGATTCAGACGAAAGCGATAAAGCGTTCCCTCGCCGACGCGAGCTGCGCCTGAAAAGTAGCCGTCCTTCTCCGCCGTCAGGGTGAAGCAGCTTCGAGCCTTTGGATCGCTTTCACGCTCGATCGCGACCTCTACAGATTTCGCTTCCGGCGCCCAGACCCGAAAATCGGTTTCGTCCTTGGCGCTTAACTCGGCGCCGATCGGATAGCGGCGGGAAAAAGTAGCGGACGCTTTCATTGTCATCGTCGGCGAGCCGATCGCCCGTCCGCCGACCTCGTCGCGAAGCGATCAATTGCTCGTTAGGCGCGCGATGGCGTGAGACTACATCGTCTTCGCGTCAGCGCTCGCCGGTCGATCGGAGAGCGAGCTGGGCGAATCAACGTGGGCGCCCTGATCAACACCAACGCTTAGGCGATAGACAAGCTCCCCTCCCATCCACGCCGCCACCAGCGCAAAAACCAGGGCGATCATTCCAAAGGCGATCGCGGGCATCGTCGGCGAATCAGGCGCGGCGCGACGCAGGAACCAGCTCACCGCGAACAGGGCGGTCACGATGACATTGATTCCGCCATGCCACGCGCCGATTCGTTTCGCTCGGGTCCCGCTCTCGAGGCCGAGCCAGTCGATGAATCCGAAGAGCGCCGCTGCAAGTCCGCCGAGAACGCCGCCGGCGATAAGCCAATACGCGACATGCCCCCAGTTCGGATTATGCCGGACGAGGAAGATAACGTCGCAAACCACCGCGGCGGGAAGAAGGCCGAGCGGAAACACGATTAACATCGGATGAATTGGATGCCCGAGAAGATTTGCTTTGCCTGCCATAAGAGATCCTTTCCTGACAAGATATCGCGCTGAGCCTCGCTTTTGGACTTACGGTGCGGAATCACCTCGGTCGACTGCCGCTCCGCCGGGACGCGGTGTGCCGGAAGCGATCGTAGCTTCGGTCATTTCGTGCCTGCTTCCGGTTCGACGGCGATCCTGGTCGGAGAGGTAAAAATCCGCGCGAGGCAGGCCTCCAAGCGTCGCGCGTCTAGCTCTCCGCAGCGAAAGGCGATGTAACCATCGGGACGCACGAGCATGAGTCCGCCAGTTGGCAGCCCGTAGCTCAAGTGAGCAGCGCCGGTGACATCCTGGAGAAGACTGGGGATGCCGTCAGCATGACCGCCCCGGCCGCGCACTAACGAATAGGAGCAGAGAACATCGGCGAATAATTCGCCTAACGCCCGGATCTGGGCGTGTTCCTCCTGCCAGAGGCCTGTATCAGCGCCCAGGAATACAAGCAAGACGTGGCGCGGATCGCGGAAGAGCTCGAACAACCGCTGTGCCCGCTGGTCAACGCCCCGCAGGTCACAGTCCGGCGCGCGATCACCGGCCCGTAGCGCACCGCCGCCGTGATGTTCCACGATTGCGCTGCGGCGATAGTTCACCGCCAGCTCCGTCATCCGATCGGCGATATTGCCCTGCACAAACTCCAGCTGGCCGACGACTGGCAGAAGGAAGTTCCGCACCGATTGCGCGACCGGGTTTCGAACCGTGGCCACGCGCGTGATCCGATCGGTCAGATTGAGCACACTTTTTGCGATCGGCTCCCGTTCGTCGTTGTAGCTCGAAAGCAACTCGACCGGGGCGCGGCCCTGCACGACCAGCGCCAGCTTCCAGGCCAAGTTAAAGGAGTCCTGGATCCCGGTGTTCATTCCTTGTCCGCCCGCCGGGCTGTGAATGTGCGCCGCGTCGCCCGCTAAAAAGACGCGCAATTTGCGGAAGCTCTCCACCTTCCGATGCGAAATGTTGAAACGCGACATCCAGACTGGTTCGCTGACCTGCAGACCAGCCGGTCCGCGATCCCGCGCGTAACGCTGGATCTCTTCCAGCGTCACATCGGGCTGAGCGTGTTCGCGGTTTTCGGGAGTCACCGCGACAATGATCCGGGCGCGCTCTTCGCCTAACGGGAAGATCGCAAAGAGACCTGCGCTGGAAAAAAAGAGGTGCGCTTGTGTTCGCGAGAGCGGTGAGTCGACGCGCACGTCCGCGAGGACAAAGCTCTCGCGATATTGCGCGCCTTCAAAGGGCAACTCGAGCGCGTGGCGAGTCGCGCTGTGGGCGCCATCACACCCGAGCAGCCACGGCGTCTCCACCACTTCATCGTGCCCGTCGGAATGCCGTAGGGAAGCACTCACCGCCCTCGCCGTATGCGTCAGGCCAGTCAGCGTTACGTCGCGTTCCACTTCGATACCTAACGAGTGAAGTTGCTCAATCAAAATCCGCTCGGTCTCCGCTTGCGCCAGGCTCAGGACGAACGGATACGGACTCGCGATAGAGGCGAAATCGATCTGTGCCAGCCGCTCCTCCCGATTTTGAATTTGCAATCCGAATAAGCGATGGCCTTCCCGAAGGACGGTTTCGACCACCCCCATGGTTTCAAACACCTCAATCGTCCGCGGGAAAATCGCGAGTGCTTTCGAGGTCTTCGAGCGTTCCGGCGCTTGATCGATGATGCGAAACGCGACGCCGTGCCGCGCCAGCTCGCAGGCCATCGTCAGTCCGACAGGACCTGCTCCGACGATAAGGAGCGGGATGGACTCGTTAGGCATGTGCGATCTCCGATTCGGCTGCTTCCGGATCGTAAGCGTAGGGCTCTTCGGTTACGACCGGAGTCTTTGTGAAATTATCCGTCGGGGACGGGAAAGCAGTCGTCCACTCGAGACCCGTCGCTTGCCACGGATTCGGCGCCGCGACGCGGCCCCAGCGAAGCGACCAGTGAAGGTAAGCGAGTGGAAGAAGGTAACCGATCGCGAGAATCGATGCGCCCGCCGTGGAGAGGACGTTCAGGACCTGAAACTCAGGCGCGTAAACATGATGGCGGCGCGGCATGCCGAGGTATCCTAGGATGAATTGTGGAAAGAAGGTCAGGTTAGAGCCCAGGAATATCGTCAGCGCGGAGAACTTTGCCAGCGTCTCGGGGTAAAGCCGGCCGGTGATTTTCGGCCACCACTCGATCTCACGGCGATTGAGTTCGAGCCGCTGATCGGCGCAGAGCGTCGAGCTGTTGGGAGAAAGCATCGAGATCTACCGGTTGTATCGCGCCGATCCTAGCAAGGGCGTCCTTGTACGCGGGTCCACCGCGTCCACCGCTTAAAATCAAAGTGCCCGGGGGAAGGAAGCGGCGCAAGCTGATGAGCTCGTTAGGCAGATTGGGGTCGTCTTCGGGATAAACAATGCTTAGGCCGACGGCGATTGCCTTTGCCTGGACGGCGGCGCCGGCGATCTCTG
>JALYZW010000177.1 GCA_030945725.1 Verrucomicrobiota bacterium
AGGCGTTGAAGTCGAACTACGTGAACCCGGACGCGCTCAACCAGACGGAACTGGATCGTGCCACGTTCGAGGGTGCGCTTACTCGGCTCGGGCGCGGCGCGACGCTTCTCGGGGATGCAAACGCCGATGCGGGCGAGGCGCCGGCGCCATTCTACAGCGACATCGTGCTAGGCCATGTGGGGTATCTCCGTCTCGGCGATCTTTCCCGTCCTAATCTCGAAGCGATGGACGCGAGCCTGCAGACCTTTGCCGCGAAGAAAGTCGATGCCGTCGTGGTCGATCTTCGCGCAGGAGGGACGAACAACGATTTCGAGACCGCAGCCGATTTCGTAAAACGATTTTGCCCAAAAACGAAACCGCTCTTTTCGCTGCGCAAACGCGGCGCGCGGCAGGAACGAAATTTTACGAACGATCGCGATCCAGCGTATCAAGGGTTGATGATCGTCCTGGCCGACGGCGACACCAGCGGCCCGGCCGAAGCGGTGGCTGGCGTTTTACGGCTCTACGATAAGGCGCTGCTCATTGGCTCGCCCACGGCCGGAAGAGCAGTTGAGTTATCCGACCTGAAACTCACGAATGGAAAGATCCTGCGCGTCGCGGTCGGCGAAGCGGTATTACCGGAAGACCGGCCCCTTTTCCCGGGAGGCTTGAAACCGGACCTCCCGGTCGAGATGTCTCCGATCGAAAAGCGCGAAGTGTTTCAGCAAAGCCGCGACAAGGGAATCGGGCCGTTCGTGTTCGAGACGGAGCGACCGCACTTGAATGAGGCGGCGTTGCTGTCCGGAAGAAACCCCGAGCTCGAAGCGGCCGAGGCAGCGCAACGGCGCGGGCGGGCAGGGGAGAAGCCCGCTCTGCGCGATCCGGTCCTGCAGCGCGCACTCGATGTCGTTACGTCGATCGGAATCTACCAGCGACGGTAACGAAGTGAATCCGCTCGAAGAAAGAATCGGCCACAAGTTTCGGAACCCCCTTCTCCTCGCCGAAGCCCTCACCCATCCGAGCCTCGGCCACGAAACGCAGCGCCGTCATTTCGACAACCAGCGGCTCGAATTTCTCGGCGACGCGGTTTTGCAACTCGTCATCACGGAGAAACTTTTCTCGCTGTTCGGGACCGAAGCCGAGGGTCGTCTGACGAAGTTGCGCTCGCGTCTCGTCTCGCGCGAGGCACTTCGCTGCCACGCCGCTGCGCTCGATTTGGGTCGCTATCTAATGATGGGTCGCGGGGAAGAGGCGAGCGGCGGGCGTGAGCGAAATTCAACGCTGGCAGACGCATTTGAGGCGCTGATCGGCGCGCTTTATCTCGACAGCGATCTGGAGACCGTGCGTCGTTTTATTCTGAGCGAAGCAGCCGCTGACCTCGCACAGATCGCCGAGGAGCCGACCGATGTGAACCCAAAGGGAAATCTGCAGGAATTGCTGCAGGCGATCTCACCGCGAAGTCCGGTTTACGAGACCGTTTCGCAGACCGGCCCAGAGCACGAAAAGACGTTTGTGGTGCGCGCGATCTGGGAAGGAATTGCGCTGGGCGAAGGAACGGGTCGCAGCAAGAAGCAGGCGGAAACCGCCGCGGCCGTCGCGGCGATGGAACAAAAACTTTGGCTCACGGCCGAACGCGAAGCGGCCGGCTCGTCAGCGTAACCACTCGTTAGGCGAATGGTTCAGCGCCTGCACGGGCGCCGGTTCGGTCCACGCGAAATGCTGCTCGATCGCGGCGGTCACAAATCGTTTCGCGCTTTGAATTGCGTCCGACATCGCGGCGCCCGTCGCGAGCCGTGCAGCGATCGCGGCTGAATATGTGCAACCGGTGCCATGCGTCGCGACACCGCGGAAAAACGTCGCCTCGAACTCCTCGACGCCCGATTCCGTGAACAGCAAATCGACCGCGGCTTCGCCCGTGAGATGACCGCCCTTAAGCAGGAAAGGCACGCCGTATCGTTGGCGGAGCGCCTCGCCGGCGCCGTGCATCGCCTCGAGATTCTGAATCGGATGACCGAGCAGCGCCGCGGCTTCGTCCAGGTTCGGAGTGACAAGGGCCGCGAGCGGAAAAAGTTCGCGTTCGTACGCCGCCACCGCATCCGACTGCAGCAGCGGAGCGCCGCTCGTCGCGACCATAACCGGATCGACTACCAGCGGCCAGTTGCGGCCCCGGTTCGCCGAAGCGGACCGCAAAACGCGAGCCACCTCGCGCACGATTTCCGCCGAGTGGAGCAGCCCCGTTTTTATCGCGGCGACCGGAAAGCCGTCGAGCAACACTTCGATTTGGGCGCGCACTATTTCGGGTGTGAGCGCTTCCACGCGGACCACTTTCCCTGGCATTTCCGCGACCACGCACGTGAGCGCGCTCAAACCGTAGACACCGAACGCGCTGAACGTCTTCAGATCAGCCTGCGCCCCGGCGCCCGCGCTGCTGTCCGAGCCCGCAATCGTCAGCGCGATTGGAACGGAGCGTGACGCTGACATTCCGCAATTCGACGGTCATCAACCGCCGCGAAACCTACCCCCCGTCAGGTCCGATCGCCTCGACCGGACAGCCTTCCATCGCTTCCTTGCAGAGTGCTTCTTCGTCCGGCGATTCCGGTTGTTTGTAGACGAAAGAATGGCCGCCGTCGTCGTTCCGCTTGAAATTACCGGGCGCCGTTTCGCGGCAGAGATCGCAGTCAATGCATTGATCGTCGACGTAGAATTTTCCCTCGATGTTCTCCGGATATTTATTCGCGACGTCAGCCATGTTTTTCCTGTAAAGGGTGGAATCGGAAGGTAGGAAGAAAGGTTTTCTGTGCAATGAATATTTCCCCTCCGGCACCTTTCGCGCAGCCGACCTTCAGGCCAGCGGCGAACTGAGTCTGCCCCCTTTAGACGCACGTGAAAGCCGACGCCGCCAAGACGCTGAAAGCGTTCTTTTTCATCGAGCTTCCGATCTACGCGGTTCTCGTCGTCGCGTATTTTTTCCTCGTCCTCCATTTCCTCGCCGGTTGGCTGAAGGATCTCGAACAACATCATCTCACCACTTACGCGCTGGTCGCGATCGGGCTCATCATCGGGCAGGCGGTCGCTCTGGAATCGGTCACGACGGGATTGCTGCGCCTGATGCGCGGCGGTCGTTCGGAGTAACCCATGTTCTTTCCGATTTCGGGCGCGCACATCAGCCCCGTCTACCTTGTCGCCATCGGTTTTCTGATCGGCGTGCTCGGCGGTTTCTTCGGCGTGGGCGGAAGCTTCATCGCTGGGCCGGCCCTCCGCGCGGTGGGACTCGACTGGAATTTTGCGGTCGGCACCGATCTCGCGCACATCGTCGGCAAATCCGTCGTTGCGGCCAAACGACATCGCGCGCTCGGCAACGTCGATCTGCGACTGGGCTTGATCATGGCGCTCGGCACGATGGCGGGAGCGGAATGCGGCGCGCAGTTAATCCAAATGCTGAAGCGCGCAGGGAACGTCAACCTCGTGGTCAGCGTCGTCTCGATCGTGATCTACTTCAGTATTTCTAGCTTCATGATCTGGGAAAGCTGGAAAACTTTGCGGCTCCAAAAAGCGCGGGAGCGTCAGACTAAAATGCCGACCGTGCTGGCGGGATCGAAGGACGAATCCTCCTTCGGTCACATCACCAAATCGATCCAGAATTTTCACCTCGCGCCGATGGTTGCACTGCCCGCGTCAGGCGTGGCCGCGATTTCGCTCTGGGTGATTTTGCTCGTCTCGTTTATCGGCGGTCTCTTCAGCGGATTTCTCGGCGGCGGCGCCGGTTACATCCGCATGCCGATGATGGTCTACGTGCTCGGAATTCCGACGCACCTCGCAGTCGGGACGGATCTGTTCGAGATCATCATCTCCGCGAGCTACGGCACGTTCTCGCACGCGATCAAAGGCAACGTCGATATCCTGATCGCGCTCGTCATGAATACCGGCGCGGCGATCGGCGCCCAGATCGGCGCGATCTCGACCCAATATTTTGCTGGCCCGAAAATCCGGCTCGCCTTCGTCCCGCTGCCGCTTATCGGCGCGGCTATTGTCATTTACACCCTGATGACCGGCCACAAATTGTAACCGATGCGCGTCCTCATCTGCAGCGACGGCACCGATCCCGCGGATAAACCAGCGCGGCTTGGCGGGCTCTTTGCCGGACCTTGCCAGGCAGAGACGACACTGCTCGGGATCGCCGAACAGCCGCAAGACGAGGAGCCGTTGCGTGCGGCTTTGAACTCTGAGGCTGCACTGTTGGGGCGATTCGGTGTCATCCCTGAAATCGTCGTACGCGGAGGCGAGCCGATTCGCCAGATTCTGGAGCAGACGTCCGAGGCACAATACGATGTCGTGATCATTGGTTCACGACGAAAGGGGACGTCGGGGAAACATTGGCGCTCGGAGAAAACTTACGAAGTCATCAAAGCGATCCCGGTGCCGGTTTTGATGGCCACGGGGTCGGTCGACACGCTGAAAAGTTTCGTCGTCTGCACCGGGGGCAAACGCTACATCGAGGACGCGGTGCAATTAACCGGTCAGGTCGCCGCCTGCTGCGGAGCATCGGTGACCTTGCTGCACGTCATGGCCGAGCCGCCCGCGATCTACGCCGATCTTGTGCGCCTCGAGGAAGACGTCGATCGGCTGCTGAGTTCTGGGTCGGAGCTCGGACGGAACCTGCTCGCGCAAAAACAAAATCTCGAAAAACTCGGCGTCACTGCCGAAGTGCAGGTCCGGCACGGACTCGTCCTGGATCAGGTCTTCGCCGAGGTCAGTGAAAGCGGACACGATATGATCGTGACCGGCTCCTCACAGACGCGCGGTCCCCTCCAGCATTTCATCATGGGCGATCTCACCCGCGGAATCGTGAATCGCACCAATGTGCCGGTGCTCGTCGCGCGGGCCGGCGCCGCGGCGGCCGCAGCGAAGCCCGCGAGCTCCGGATTCTGGGGTTCGTTCAAACAGATCTTTGCCACGAACAGCCCGCGGCCCGAGGGAAAACGGCCATCGCCCTGACCATTGGCGTCACGTTCCGACAGGAATTAGCGGTCGCCGGTCCGAGGTAACAACGCGTCCAGCGATCCATTCGCCGCGCGCATCAACGCTTCGCCAATCAAAACCGCGTTCACGCCGGTGGCACGGATCCGGGCGAGGTCCGCTGCCGTCTTGATCCCACTCTCGCTCACCAGCACGATCTCGTTCGGCACTTCTTCGCTCAGGATTTCCGTTGTCCGAAGATCCACTTCGAACGTCGCGAGGTTTCGATTATTAATCCCGACGATCTGCGCGTCGGTGTCGAGCGCCCGTTCCAGTTCTTCGAGCGAATGCACTTCGACCAGCGCCTCCATTTGGTACATCGCCGCAACCTCCAGCAATCGGATCAAATGCGTTTGTTCGAGCGCGGCGACGATCAATAAAATGGCGTCCGCGCCGGCGGCCGCGGACTCGACGATCTGGATTTCATCAATGATGAAATCCTTTCGCAACAACGGCACCGGGACGACTGCCCGCACCGCCGCGAGGTAATCCAGCTTCCCCTGAAAGAATTGTTCGTCCGTTAACACCGAAATCGCCTCCGCGCCGGCACGCGCATAATTCTGCGCGATCGCGATCGGATCGAAGGACTCGACAATCACGCCGGCGGACGGCGAGGCTTTTTTGATCTCTGCAATCAACGCGAGCTGATCGGGGCCACGGTCCAATGCAGCGCGCAGGCTGCGGAAATCATTTCGCGCCAGCGCTTGCTTGCGTAGCTCGGCCGCGTGCGGCCGGAGCGCTGCCACCTCACTCTCTTTCACGCGCAGGATTTGTTGCAGCCGGCTCATGCTTCCCATTTCCCTTAGCAGAGCCGCAGCAGATCGCATCCCGATCTCGCGCCGTCGGCCGCGCGGCAACAGCTTTCGCGCCCCACGACACACCGCCGGTCATGCCGAGCGAAGTCGCGGGACGCCATGACAGGATCGAAGACAGTTTGTAGGGCAATCGTTCCCGCTTGCTGCGCCGGCAGGATTTAATTCGGCCTCGGAGGGCGATGCTGCCCAAAAGCTTTGTCGGACAATTTTGCCGCGTGCCCCACGCACTTTCCGCAACGCGCCGCCCCGCGCATGTTCCTCCGTGTCGAAAAGCGGCCGAACCCCGAAACCCCGGCGAAACTGGCTCGCCCACCTCTGGCGCGAATGGACGGTCGAGAGCCTGCGACCGATCGCGCCGGCCTTCGCACGGCCTGATCCGCTTTCGTGGGACAACGCCCGCGTGACCGCCGCATGGGTCGGTCACTCGACCGTGCTGATCAACTTCTGCGGAATCAACGTCATCACCGACCCCGTCCTTTTTCCGCGCATTGGCGTCCGCTTCCCTGGTTTCACGGTCGGTCCGAAGCGACTGACCGCGCCGGCCCTCGCCCCGCGCGAGCTTCCGCGGATCGATCTCGTTCTGCTTTCGCACGCGCACTTCGATCACCTCGACACGCGCACGCTCCACCGCATCGATCCCGCCGCCGCCGTGGTCACCGCGCCACGCACGGCCGACCTCCTGCGTGGACGCGTTTCCGCAACGTCACCGAACTCCGTTGGGGCGAATCGACCGAGATCAGTCGTGAAGGCGAACGCCTCAGCGTAACGGCTTTTCGAGTAAATCACTGGGGCGCCAGACTCCGCCGCGACCGCTATCGCGGATACAACGGCTACGTGCTCGAGCGCAAGGGCCAGCGGATCATCTTCGGCGGAGACACCGCGATGACAGGTTCGTTCGCAAAATTAAACGAGGGTCGGCCCTATCAACTCGCGATCATGGCGATCGGCGCCTACGACCCCTGGATCCGCACCCACGCCACGCCCGAGCAGGTCGTCGCCATGTCAAACGCCGCCGGCGCCGAACATATCCTGCCAGTCCACCATCAAACATTCCGGCTCAGCTTCGAGCCGTTCGGCGAACCGATCGAACGCCTCGAGCGAGCCTTGGCCACTGTGCCGCACCGGATCGCCCTCCGCGAGATCGGCCAAACCTTCATCCTGCCCGATTGACACATGAGGTGGTCGACGCTCTCGGCCTTGCGAGCCGTGATCGGGTTTACGTTCGCCTTGCCGGCATCGGCCGCGGGTGCCATCTTTCCGCCGCCGCGCCGCCGAAGTAGCTCAGTTGGTAGAGCAGCTGATTCGTAATCAGCAGGTCACGGGTTCGAGTCCCGTCTTCGGCTCCAACTCTTCTTCGCTCGGGAAGTTTGGCGCCGGTACTCTCTCATGCTTCCGGCGCAGACTTTACCGACGCTGTCCATC
>JALYZW010000179.1 GCA_030945725.1 Verrucomicrobiota bacterium
GCAGTCGTCATTCCGCCAGTGCTCAACCTGGTGAATCAGGCGTACGGTTTCGTCGGCGCACCCGGCGCAGAGTTGCGTCCAAATCCATTGCCAGCGCCGCAAGCCGGCCTGATCTCATCGCTCGCCCAGGGCGTCATCGCTGCGGATATCGATTGGAGTTTGATCCGGGTGGGCGCCTACATCGGCGTCGCCATTATCGTGCTCGATGCCATCCTCGCTCGGACCACGAAACACATGCGCGTTCCTCCTCTCGCGGTCGGACTCGGAATTTACCTGCCGACCGCAAGCACGCTCATGATCGTGGTCGGCACGATCGTCGGCTGGTTCTACGATCGCGGCGCCGATCGCACGCGGAACCCGGAAGGAACAAAGCAGCTCGGCGTCTTGCTCGCTTCCGGTTTGATCGTGGGCGAAAGCGTCATCGGTGTCGTGATCTCCGCCATCGTCGTCTTCTCCGGCGTCGCGGCGCCGCTTGCGCTCGTCGGCGAACATGGAGTCTTCACGAGATGGGTCTCACGCCTCGCGTATTTCGACACTATCGGACTGATAATCGGCGGGATCGCTTTCGCAATTACCGCGTTCCTGCTCTATCGATGGATCCTCGGAATGGCGTCGAAGCGTTCCGCGTGAAGTTCCCGTCATCCCGAGCGCTGTCGAGGGATCCCGCGATTCTAGCTTTCAGGTAACTTCTACGGGATCCCTCGACTCCGCTCAGGATGACCAGCAAGCTATACGATCCGTCCAATCCGCCTAACGAGTTCCCGGACATCGTCGGCGCTCATCCGACGAACCGGATCCTGACCAGCTTTCGCCCATTCATTCCGCCCGGCGCGCGGTTGGCTGAGCTAACGCCGTTGCCGCTCATCATCGGCACGCTGCTTGGGATGGTTTTCGGCGCGTCCTCGCTTTACCTCGTGCTCAAAGTCGGGCTGACCGTGAGCGCGTCGATACCGGTCGCGGTGATTTCGATTACGATCTTCCGGCTGCTTTCGAAGCTGGGTCTGCGCGATTCGACCATTCTCGAGAACAACATCGTGCAGACCGCCGGCTCAGCCGGGGAATCGATCGCCTTCGGTCTCGGCGTAACGATGCCTGCCATCATGATTCTCGGGTTTGACCTGGAGATCACGCGCATCATGCTCGTCGCAATTGTCGGAGGACTGATCGGAGTCCTGATGATGATTCCGCTGCGCCGCGCGCTCATCGTGAATCAGCACGGTCATCTGAAGTATCCTGAGGGCACGGCATGCGCCGAAGTATTGAAAGCGGCAGCCTCGCCGGAATCGCGCGATGCCGCGCATGCCGGCGACGAAGCAGCGCGCGCTGCAGCCGACGAAGCAGTCAGCGGCGGCAAGATCATCATCGGCGGCTTCGCGATCGGCTTCATTTACTACGGCCTGCTCGAGATTTTCAAAGCGATGAAGGAAATCCCCGAGAAGATTTTCGGAAAGCCATTCGAAGGCGCGTCCATTTCGCTCGAGAACAATCCCGCGCTGCTCGGCGTCGGTTACATCATCGGTCCGCGCATCGCCGCGCTCATGATGGGCGGCGGTGTCTTGTCCTACCTCGTCCTCATTCCCGCGATCAAATTTTTCGGCTCCGCCGGAACGCTGCCGCTGACTCCCGAAACCGCGCACACGATCGCGGAGATGTCCGTCGCCCAGATTCAGAAAGGCTACATCCTTTACATCGGCGCGGGCGCGGTCGCCGCAGCCGGCATCATCAGTCTGTTTCGTTCGCTCCCGCTCATCTGGCACGGCTTGAAAAGCGGGCTCGCGGACTTGCGCAGCTCCGGTGCCGCGCGCGAAGCCGTGCCGCGGACCGAACAAGATTTGTCGATGAAATGGGTCATCGGCGGAATCATCGCCTTGATGATCGTGATCATGGTCGCGCCGCAATTGAACCTGCGCTTTAACTTGTTAGGCGCGGTCCTCATCATCGCCTTTGGTTTCCTTTTCGTCACCGTCGGATCGCGGCTGACGGGGGAAGTCGGCTCATCGTCCTGTCCCACTTCAGGCATGATGATCGCGACGCTGCTGCTGACTTGCTTGATCTTCCTCATCATTGGCTGGACGGCGCCCCCGTACTTCGTCACCGCGCTCTCGATCGGCGGCATCGTCTGCATTGCCTCGTCGAACGGCGGAACTATTTCGCAGGATTTGAAGACCGGCTTCCTCGTCGGCTCGACTCCGAAGGCACAACAAATCGCCATCCTCATCGGTACGCTTGCCTCCTGCCTGATCCTCGGTCCGATTCTGCTGAAGCTGAATCAATCCGGCACGGTTTACGTTCCTGTGGCCGCGAACCAGGACTTCGCTTTTCCGGCTGGCTTTCACGCGAATCCAGCGGACTACTTGAAAGACAGCCATGGCCAGCCGACGCGCGAACGTCTGGCCGGCGCGCAAGCGGGCGCCGATCCAAACGAGTATTTCGTTTATCACAAAACCAGCACCGACAATGGCCCGGCTGGCCGGTATCTGGTGAACAACGAAGGTGTCCCGGTTTACCTCGCCGACCCCGGCATCAACGGCGTCTACGACAAGCGCCCGGATGGCTCCGCGGTGCAAAAATTCACCGCGCCGAAAGCCACGCTCGTCTCCTACATCATCAAAGGAATCCTAGGCGGACAACTGCCGTGGGGTCTCGTCTTATTGGGCGTTTTCATCGCGATCGTGCTCGAGCTGTCGGGTGTTTCGTCCCTCGCCTTTGCGGTTGGTGTTTATCTTCCCATCTCGACCTCCGCGCCCATCTACGTCGGCGGAATGGTGCGTTTACTCGTCGATCGGTACACGCGCCGCAAACACGCGAAGGCGCAGCTGACCGAGGACCAGTTGGTCGCGGAAGGCGACAAGAGCAACGGCGTTCTCCTCTCCTCCGGTTACATCGCGGGCGGCACGCTCGCCGGTGTCCTCTTCGCTTTTCTCGCCATCCCGATGAAGGAGAAACTCGACTCCATCGAGAAATGGTCGACCGCGCACAATCCATTCTTCGACGGTCCTTCCGCGGACTGGTTGTCGCTGCTCCCTTTCGCGATCCTGACCGTTGTGCTCTACCTCGTCGGCCGCGATTATTTGCTGCCGCCGAAGGCAACCAAAACGATCCGCTAATTTTCTGCCGTCATTCCGAGGCGAAGCCGACGGACTCAGTGGCAGAACCGTTGGCGATAATAGCATCGCCGTCGGCAGCTCAGCGGCGGCCCTCGACTTCGCTCGGGATGACGGGCCGATTGCGCCACGCGAGGTAAACCGGAATCCCGGTGAGAACAATCGCGATGCCGATACCGGAAGTCGTCGGCGCGAGGTAGGTGAGATCGACCACGAGCAGTGCCGCGAGCGCAATGGAAATGATCGGCACAACCGGGTAACCCCACGTGCGATACGGCCGCTCGGCTGCCGGTTTTTTCCGCCGCAGCAACATCACCGCGAGCACGAGCGCAATGTAAAAGACGAGATCGGCGGAAACGATGTATTCCAGGAGCTGCGTGTAGACGTTCCCGTAAGTCACCGCACCGTTCGTTAGGTTCGTGGTAACGGTTCGCGGCAACACGAGCAGCACGGTCCAGATTCCCTGAGCGACGAGCGCCGCGGCCGGAACGTGTTGACGGTTCGTCGTCGCGACCTTGCGGAAGAACAAACCGTCGAGGGCCATCGCGTAATAGACGCGCGCGCCGGCGAGGATCAGACCGTTGTTGCAGCCGAACGTCGAGACGAGGATGGCGGCCGCCATCGCGAACGCGCCCGGCCCGCCGAAGAGCGTATTCATCGTCGCGACCGCCACGCGATTTTGCGGCGCGTGCTGGATGCCGCTCAGCGGCAAAGTCGCGACGTAGGCGAGATTCGCGAGGACATAGAGGACGACGACGATCGCGCAGCCGAGGAGCAGGGCGCGGGGCAGATTGCGCGCGGGCTCGCGCACTTCTCCGCCGATGAAGGTCACGTTCGTCCAGGCCGTTTGCGCGAAAACCGGTCCGACCATCGCTTTGCCAAATAACAGGACGAGCGCGAGGCCGCCGACACTTCTCAGGCCGGGCTGCGCCATTTGCGCCGACCAGCCGTTCGCCCACGGATTCCACCAGCTCGCCGTCAGTGCGGCCGAATTGGCGCGCCAGCCTAACGAGACGCCGAGAAGAACGAGCGTCACGAGCGCCGCCGTTTTTGCGAAGGTGAAACTGTTCTGCACGAGTTTACCAACTTCGAGCCCGCGCGTGTTTGTCCACGTGAGCAGCGCGATCAGCACGACCGCGACCAGTTGCTCGGTCGACAGGCTGATGGCCCAGCCGCCGGACAAATCCGCCGGCGGCACGAGATAGTGATCACTCGCGACGCTGCTCACGAACACCCCCAGGAACTTCGCGAAGGCAATCGCGACGGCCGCGATCGTGCCGGTTTGCACCACGAGGAACAGACTCCAGCCGAACAGGAAACCGACCGATGGCCCGTAGGCTTCCCGCAGAAAGACGTAAACGCCGCCGGCTTTCGGCATCATCGTCGCGAGCTCCGCGCAACAGAGCGCGCCGGTGATCGTCATCAATCCGGCAACGGTCCACGCAAGTAACAGCCACCCGGGGGCACCGATCAGACGCGCCGATTCCGCCGAGGTAATGAAGATGCCGGAGCCGATCATCGATCCGATCACGATCATCGTCGCGTCGAGAGGCCCGAGCGTGCGCACGAGGCTTGGCCCCGCGCTCGCACTGTGGGGCTCGCTCTTCATGCCTTGAAGTGGGCCGAGATCTCGACGGCCTCGTCCGTCAATTTCCGCCGGAGCGCGCGCGCAAAGGCCACCGCATCCGGTGTGTCGCCGTGAACACAAATCGTGTCCGCGCAAACCATCACGTCCGATCCCTCGACACTGCGCACGCGCCCTTCGCGCAACATGCGCAAGACGCGATCCGCGACTTGCGACGCGTCATGCAGGACCGCGTCGCGCTGGGTGCGCGGCACGAGCGATCCGTCCGCGCGATAATTTCGATCCGCGAAAACTTCCGACGCAACACGCAGATTGTTCGCGTGCCCGGCGCGTACGAGTTCGCTGCCGGAAAGCGCAAAGAGCACGAGTTCCTTATCGACCGCGGCAACCGCGCGCGCGATCGCGTCGGCCGCTTCGGCATCGCGGGCGGCGAGATTGTAGAGCGCGCCATGCGGCTTCACGTGCTGCGTCCGGATCCCGATTCCGGCCGCGAGCGCGCGAAACCCGTCGAGTTGATCCACCACGAGCTGGAAGAGCTGCTCCGGAGAGAGCGTCTGCTCGCGACGCCCAAAATTTTCTCGATCCGCGAAGCTTGGATGCGCACCGACGGCAACGTGTGCGTCGCGCGCCGCAGCCATCGATCGTGCGATCGATTCTGGGTCCCCAGCGTGGAAGCCGGTGGCGATGTTCGCAGAACTCACGAGCAACAACAATTCGTCGTCGTGCCCGGCCCCTTCCCCGAGATCGGCATTGAAGTCGACGCGCATCGTTAGTTCGCGAGGGCCAGTTCGACGCCAACGCAGAAGCGGCGGAATTCTTCCTCGCGCTCGAGCAGAAGGCGATGCGCTTCGGCGAGCGCGATTTCCGCAAAGGCGAGCGAATCGCCTGGTCGCAATTGCGCAGCCGCTCCGAGATCGACTGTGATCACGTGCGCAATCTTCGGGTAGCCGCCGATGGTTTGGCAATCGCCGAGCAGGACAATCGGCGATCCGGATGGCGGCACCTGCACGGTCCCCGGCGTGACTGCGGCCGAAACAAGATCGCGCACCACAGTCCGCGCTAAGTTCGGACCCTCCAACCGCGCGCCCATTCGATCCGCCTCCGGCG
>JALYZW010000227.1 GCA_030945725.1 Verrucomicrobiota bacterium
GCCCTATCTTTACCAGTCACTCGACGATGAATTCAGCTTCCTCGTCACGCCCGCTTACCTCAGCTCGTGGGGACCGTCCCTGCTCGGTCGAGTCAATTTCCCGCTCACCGATCACATCAAGGCGACCCTGCGACTTGATTACCGGGTCCGTCGCGGCGTGGCCCTCGGCTTCAACACCGAAATCAAATACGGGAAAAGAGACGCCAGTATGGCGCGAATCCAGACCTACTTTCTCGACGATCAGAATCCGACGATTAACCGCACTTCGCTCCCCCGCGGCAAGATCGGGGCCGGCCGCTACCGTCTCTCGCTCGAAGACCGCACCATTTTTAGAGATGACATTTATGGCATCGCCAACATTACGAAGCTAAGCGATCCCTTCGTCTTGCAGGACTTTTTCGAGTCCGAATTCCGCGCCGATCCGCAGCCGGATAACGTCCTCGCGGTCACCAAAGTCAATCCCTTCTACACGCTCACCGCGACGACGCGCTTTCAGGCGAACGACTTTTTCGAAACGACCGAGCGCCTGCCCGAAGTGGCGCTGGATGTGAAGCGGCACGCTCTCTTCGACAGCCCCATCTTTTATGAAGGCGAAACCAGTATCGCTAATCTCCGTCGGAGATTTGCGGACGAGAGCGGTTTCCAGAATTACGGCTCATGGCGTTTCGACTCCTTCCACCAGCTGCTCTACCCAAATACGTATTTCGGCTGGCTCTCCCTCATCCCGCGCGCCGGTCTGCGCGGCACCTACTACAGTGCCACGCGCGATCTCGGCCATACGATTTTCGCGCCTAATCCGGATCCGCTCGTGCCCGATTTTCTTCTCCCGGAACCCACCTTGGCGCAGCCGTTACAGGAGGGCGACGGCAAATTCCGCGGCGTCTTTAACACCGGCATCGAAGCTTCCTTCAAACTCTCGCGTGCCTGGGAAAATGCCCAGAGCCGCACCTTCGGCCTCGACGGCCTGCGCCACATTATCCAGCCGTTCACAAACTTTTCCTACGTCGCGACGACCGGCACCGATCCCGCGGAAATCCTCCAGTTCGATCGCTATCAACCGTCGACCCAATTGCGCCCGATTGATTTCCCGCAATTCACCTCCATCGACTCAATCGACAACTTCACCATCTGGCGCGTCGGCGTGCGCAATCGTCTCCAGACCCGGCGCGACGACAGCACGATCAACTGGATGGAACTGGAAACGTATTTCGATCTCAACCTCGATAACCCGTACGACAAGACGCAGTACTCGAATCTGTTTAACATCTTCCACTTCAATCCGCTGCCCTGGGCCGGGCTCGATGTCGCGACACAGGTGCCCGCTTTCGACAAAGGCTTCACCGAGGTCAACACGAACGTCCACTTTCAGCCGACCGCCTCGACGACGCTCAATGTTGCGCATCGTTACCTGAAGGGGAATCCATTCTTCCCCGACAGCAGCCATTACATTGTCGGCGGCTACTACCGAATCAACGATAACTGGGGCGTCGGAACTCAGGAACAATATGAAACAACGACACGCCGGCTCGAGGAACAGCGCTACTCTGTTTATCGCGATCTCACCAGCTGGGTCGCGTCTTTCGGCGCGATCGTGCGCGACAACGGCGGGGTGAAAGAATACGGAGTCCTTCTCACCTTCACCTTGAAGGCCTTGCCGAAGTTCAGCCTCGATCTGAACTACGATCCGAGCGCGCTTTCAAATCAGCAATGAGTTGCTCCCCGCTTCCGCCGCGCCATATTCCGCGCTCCGGATGCTAGTTTCCCCGCCGCGCTGATCCGCGGACTGCTCCTCTTCCATGGATATATCGATCATCGGTTCTGGCTACGTCGGCCTCGTCACTGGCGCGTGTTTTGCGGACGTCGGTCACAACGTCGTTTGCGTCGACAACGACCCGCGCAAGGTCGAATCCCTTCGCGCCGGCAAAGTGCCGATCTACGAGCCGGGACTCGAAGAAGTCATTCATCGCAACGTTTCCGCGCAGCGGCTTCGCTTCACCGGCAGCATTCAAGACGGCGTCGATAGCTCACAGGTGGTTTTCATCGCCGTCCCCACGCCGCAGCAGAATGACGGCAGCGTCGATCTGAGTTTCATCGAGAAAGTGGCGCGCGAAATCGCCGGCGTACTGACAGAGTACCGCGTCATCGTCGATAAAAGCACCGTCCCGGTAAAGACCGGTGAGAAGGTTGCCGAATCGATCAAGCGTTACAATCGCCACGGCGCGAAATTTGACGTCGTGAGCAATCCGGAATTTTTGCGCGAAGGGTGCGCCGTGGCTGACCTCATGAAACCGGATCGCATCGTGATCGGCGCCCAAAGCGAGCAGGCGATCGACCTGATGAAAAAAGTTTACGAGCCGTTTATGGCGCCGATTCTCGTCACCGACATCAATAGTGCGGAGCTCATCAAGCACGCGGCAAATTCTTTTCTCGCGCTTAAGATTTCGTACATCAACGCCGTCTCCGCGATCTGCGAGGCGAGCGGAGCGGACGTCGAAAAAGTCGCGGACGGCATCGGCATGGATCGCCGGATCGGCCGCAATTTCCTGAATGCCGGCATCGGCTACGGCGGCTCTTGTTTCCCGAAAGACATCGCCGCCTTTATCACGATCAGCGAGCAGCTCGGCGTTCCGTTTACGCTCCTAAAAGAGGTGCAGCGAATCAACGCCACACAACGGGAACGTTTCCTGAAATCGATCCGCAATGAGCTTTGGGTGCTGCGCGATAAGAAGATCTGCGTCTGGGGTCTCGCGTTCAAACCGGATACCGACGATCTACGTTCTTCAGTCGCGATCGATCTGATCGCGGACATGCTCCGCGAAGGCGCGCACGTGACGGTCTACGATCCGAAAGGAATGGAGAAGGCGCACGAAATTAAGGAAATTGCCGGCGCCACTTTCGCCGCCTCCGCGCTCGAAGCGACCGAGGGCGCAGAGGCGCTCGTCATCGCAACCGAGTGGAGCGAGTTCGCGAGCGTCGACCTCGCCGCGGTCAAAGAGAAGATGGCAACGCCGATCGTTTTCGATGGCCGCAATCTTTTCGACCCCGCGACCATGGCGAAAGTCGGCTTCCATTATCATTCGATCGGGCGCAAAGCGGTCGCGCCCGAATAGCTCGCCGCGTTGCGCGCCATGACGCCTCGGTCGCCACGCGCGCTGGCGCTCGCCGCTTTGCGCGAGTGGCGAACAAGCGAACGCTTCGCCGATTCGATCGTCCATCGCCGGCTCTTGCAGACCGCGCTCGCCGGCCCTGATCGCGCCTTCACCACGGACTTGGTCTTCGGCGTGGTGCGCAATCTAACGCTGCTCGATTATTGGATCGCCATGCTTCGTCTCGGCAAAGTCGATCACGAATCGCGCGACGTTTTGCGGCTCGGGCTCTACCAGCTTCTGATCCTTAATTCGGCGGAACACGCGGCCGTTTTCGAGACGGTCGCGATCGCGGATCCGCGCGCACGCGGTCTCGTGAACGCCATTCTTCGATCGACGCAAACTCGACGCGATGAACTCGTGCAAGCGCGAGACGCGGCACCGGTCGCGACGCGATTTTCACATCCGCAAATGATCGTCGATCGATGGACCGAGCACTTCGGGGCAACCGATGCGGCCACGCTCTGCAAATGGGACAACGAGCCGCCGCCGATTTACGCTCGGGTCAATCAACTGAAGATTTCGCCGCGTGATTTCGCGACCAGCTGCGCCGGTGCCGAACCCGTTTCCGGATTTCCAAATCTCTTCCGGCTCCGCGAATTGCCGACCGAATCACTTGATCGAGGCGATTGCTATATCCAGGACCCGAGCACGACGCTCGCCTGTCAGCTGCTCGATCCGCAACCGGGCGAAACCGTCCTCGATGCCTGCGCTGCGCCCGGGGGAAAGGCCTGCGACCTCGCTGAAAGAATGCAGAACTGCGGCTCATTGGTAGCGACGGATCGCGACCGTTCGCGGCTCGTCACGCTCCGGCAAAACCTCGCGCGTCTCGGGGTTGAGAATGCCGAAGTAGTGGAGTGCGATTGGACACACGATCGGCCGCTGCCGGAGAGCATTGCTGATCGATCGTACGATCGCATTTTGGTCGACGCGCCCTGCACCAACACGGGTGTGATGCGTCGGCGCGTCGATGTCCGTTGGCGGTTGAGCGCGGGAGATTTCGGCCGCCTCCAGAGCCAACAGCGGGCGATTTTGAGAAGAGTCGCGCCTCTGCTCAAACCGGCCGGCGTTCTGGTCTACAGCACCTGCAGCATCGAGCCGGAAGAGAACGAGACAGTCGTGCAGGCGTTCGCGGACGAAGTCGGTTTCGTTGGGCGCGGGGAGCAGATGGCCACGCTTCCATTTCGTGACGGCATCGACGGCGCCTTCGCCACGCGTTTCGATCGGGTCGGGTAAAAACGCCCGACCCGAATGCTCGTCGTGTTTGCATCAACGCGCGTGGATGGAACCGTTCATCCTCTATGCACGATCCGCGTTTCGATAAATTGGCCAAACTCCTCGTCGAATATTCCACCCGGCTGAAGCGGAACGACACGGTCCTGATCGAGTCGTTCGACATTCCAGACGAGATGACGGTCGCGCTCGTACGGGCGGCGCGAAACGCCGGCGCAATTCCTTTCGTGCAGTTGCAGCGCGGCCGCGTCAGCCGCGAGCTCGCCTTAAACGCGACCGAGCGACAACTGAATTTGAGCGCGATCCACGAGCTCGCGCGCATGAAGCGGATGAACGCGTACATCGCGCTGCGCGGCAGTAACAACATCACCGAATTATCGGATGTGCCCGCTGAAGAAATGAAACTGCTGGCGAAGAAGATGCGGCCAGTAACCGACCAAAGGGTGAAAAAGACGCGGTGGGTCGTGCTGCGCTGGCCGACGTCGTCGATGGCGCAACTCGCCGGCATGAGCACGGAAGCGTTTGAAGACTTTTATTTCGACGTCTGCACGCTCGATTACCGCAAGCTGCTGCCAGGCATGAGAGCGCTAAAAGCTTTGATGGAAAAAACGGACAAGGTCGAGATCAAGGGGCCCGGGACCGATCTGCGCTTCAGCATCAAAGGCATCTCAGCGATCATGTGCGGCGGTGATCGAAACATTCCGGACGGCGAAGTGTTCAGCTGTCCGATCAGGGATTCGGTGCAGGGCCACGTTACGTTTAACGCGCCGTCGATTTACCAGGGGATCGGGTTCGATAATATTCGGCTCGAATTTCGGGATGGAAAAATCGTGGACGCGACCAGCAATCAAACCCAGAAGCTGAACGAAATCCTCGATTCCGATCCGGGCGCGCGTTACATCGGTGAGTTTTCGTTAGGCTGCAATCCGTACGTCCTGGAACCGATGCGTGATATTTTGTTCGACGAAAAAATTGCCGGTTCCTTCCACTTCACGCCGGGTCAAGCCTATGAAGAAGCGGACAACGGCAACCGCAGTCAGGTGCATTGGGACATGGTCAGCATTCAGCGGCCGGAGTACGGCGGCGGCGAAATTTATTTCAACAGAAAGTTGATTCGCCGGGACGGTGAGTTCCTGCCGAAGCAACTGCGGTCGCTAAACAGGAGCCACTTCGCGAAGCGATGATGTCTGAGGGAGGCGGCCGTTGCGTCAGTCGTCGGGTTGTAGGCAACGCTTCCGCTTGCTGCGCGATCGACGCCGTGTGATCCACGTTGCCCGCCGGCAGGCAGGAATGCCTGCCCTACAATTTTCTTCGTCGATCAAGGCGGGGCTTCGGCTTCGTCATCCCGAGCGCAGCCGAGGGATCCCGTGGCCTAACGAGTAGTTGCACACGGATCGTTTGTGGAACCGCCTCGCGTGCCATCGGCGCAAGTTGGCGGGACGGCGGGCGCGATCGTTTACGATAGGTCCACGGATTCCCTCCGGATGCGGTGCGCTCACCACTTCTGACGACGAGCGCAGCTCTCAAGTTTCCGCGCGGAGGCGGCACAGCTCGCTGGGAGCCTCGGCCCTCTCTAGCTCATCGCAAAAATGCCGGGGCGCCGGCGCTCATTCCGTTACGCCCTCCCCCCCGCTCATCCAAACATGCGCGCGCGTAGCATTCATCCCGGCATGCGTGTAGGTCGCTTCGGTACGCGAAACGAGGAGGCATTGCTGCCCCCTCGTTCGGATCCTTAATTGGACTGAGTTTACGCCGGGCGCGGTGCCCCGCCGCCTTGCGGGTTCAGCTGCATCATCGCGATCTCTCCGGCTCCCCCGAGCTGCACGTTGGAGATATCGAAGACTGGCGCACCGTCGATCGGGCCCTGGTTGCCGGGCAACTGGACCGCGACGCTGCGCGAGGCAGAGTTGAGAACGAGCGCCGCAATTTCAAACGAGGGCGAGAACTCGACGGTCGCAATCTGAAACCGCGCCGTGATCTGCACCGATCCCTGGCCTTGTTGCGCAGGAGTTAATTGCACCGCGCCGGCATCCGCGCCGGAAAGCAGTTGCAGGCCAGCGATGCTGAACGCCGATGTGCCCGCGACCATTGGCCGCTGCTGTTGCGAAGGCGTGAGGCGAAGCTGACCGAGTCCGCCGCCCGCGACCTGGACCTGCGCGATTTCGAACGTCACCTGCAGGTTCATTGCCGGTTGCGGTTGCTGCGAAGGAGCGAGCCGCATCGTCACGATGCGCGAAGTGGGGCGAAGCTGAAGCGCGCCCATCTTGAAGCTCGGCGTCAGCTGCAACGAGGCGATCTCGAAGGAGAAGGTCAGCTGCACGGCCGTCTGCATGCCACCGGCGCTTTGCGGCGCTTGTGGCTGAGCCTGTGGTGCGCCGCCCGCCACCGGAGGTTGCGGAGCGCCGCCAGTCATCGGAGCGGTTCGGATTGCAGAAGCGGGTGTTGGTTGGGTCGGTGGAGGCATGGTTGCTGGTGGTGTTGGCTGCTGATTTTGAGTTTCGTTAGACACGACTGTCGGGGCAAATGCCGGAGTTTCAACTGAATGCCGCAAGGCGCCGATGCCAGCCAGCGCTGCGCCGGCCGCGACACCTTCCGCGATGCGACTTGGTTCGGACGGCACGTCTGCTCGGGCGATCGGCGCGCTCGGCTCAACCGCTGGTTCCGCCGGCGTTAAATATGGGATTGGCTGGCCTTGTCCAATCGGCTCGAAGGAGTCTGTTGTCGCGGCCTCCACAACTGCGGGTGGCTCCTGCTCCGCGACCGCAGGCAGCTCGGCTACGGTCTCTTCTTCGGCGCGCGCTGCTGGAACTTCATCGGGCAGATGTAGCGCAACTGGCGCGAAGGCCGCGATCGGCGGCTGTTCAACCTCGCTGAACGCAGGCGCGGTCACTTCGGGTACCGCGATCGTGGGTTCAACCAGGTCCGGCGCCGCGATCATCGGCGTAGCCACGATACCGGGAACGAACGACGCTTCGGTTTCACTCGCGACCGGTTCACTCGCGATAAATTCGCTGGCGATGGATTCGGGGACCGCAGGTGCCATCTCGGGCTCGCTGACAAAATTTGCCGCCGTTTCCATTATCGGCTGGTCAGTCGCCACGGTTTCAGCCGCGAAGTCAGCTGCGGCCGGTGCTTGAGGTTCAGCCACCGCCGGTTCCTCCGGCGACGCCTGAGCGACCATGTGGTCGATGGGGGCTGCTGCGGTGACGTCCAACGCTTCGTCGGCAACGGCGCTCGGCTCACCGACGGAGCCGCCATCCATGTCTTCCATTTCCGGATCAAGGACGCTGATCGGCTCGTGCTCTAGACTCGGCTCCAGCACGGCCGCGCTCGCGCCTGTGACGAACGGCTTGTTACCCTTTCCGAACGGGACCGCCGCGCGTCGAACCGATGGCTCGGAGGCCTTGAGCTGCAACGACACCTGACGCGGACCGCCGGCCAGCGACGGCCGGACCGCGACCGCTTCCTCGATCTCAGGCCCGCCGACAGCGGCATACCGCGGCTGCGCGGTCTGGGGCACCGACCGAGTTGCCGTCCCAGAGGGAATTCGCCGGCGGAGGGCCGGAATCACAACCGATGCGATGATGATCATGGCGGCCACCAGCAGTGCGCCCACGAGCAACGCACGCGGGTTCATGAAATTCTCAAGCGTCTCGGTGGCGGAGGGCTTCGACCATTCTCGCACGGTCGCTGGTGCGAGGACGGTAGCTGGGCTCGCCGAAGCGCTCGTCGCCGCAACCGCAGCGGAGGCCACTGGGACCGGCACCGTCGGCTTCGTCGAATCAGGTTTGGTTTGCGCGATGATCGACGAAGAAGTGGCTGGCGCAACGCCAGGCGCGGCAGGCTCTTTCGCTGCCGTGGTCACCGGCTGGGTCGTTGGCGGCGGCACCGGCTGCTCGTGCTCGGGTGGCAGCGGCGCGCGAGCCTCAGCTGGCGCGGCATTCGAAGCCACCGGAGTCTCGACCCGCGGCGAAAGCGCAGGAGCCGGCGTCGATGCGGCCTCGCCGTTCGCGTTCACGACCGGCTGCGTGGCGGCAGCTGGCGAACGCTCAGTCGTAGCTTCCATCCCTGCGACCGTCGTTTCCGGTGATTTCTGCGGCGCCGTTTGAGGCGGTTGCTTTGCGGTATTAGCCGCTAACGCTGCACCCGGGATCGGGCTCGGTTCGATCGACGGACTGGCCTCGGTTTTCGCGATCTCCTTCGCATTCGAGCCGGGGACGACCGGCGCATTTTGCAACCAGCCCAAATCGTAAAACGCATCGGCGAAAACCATGTTCATCGCCGGCGCGTAAATTTTCCGCGCGGACGTCACCCAGTCGTTCGCCTTGGCCGCGTTGTTGTGTTTGAATTCCCAGGCCGCCTGCGCGTAATACAGCGCCGGCGTGTCGCCCGTAAACTGGAACTGTTCCATCATCTTCTGCGCGCGGCTATCCTTGCCTTCGAGCAGGAGCGTCAGAAAGACTTTGAATTTGATCAGCTGCGCGCCCTGATCCTTCGTCGCATCCGCGGACGGCGCGGGCGTGGAACTGAAGAGCGCTTCGTAACGCTCGCGCGCTTTCGCGTAGTCCTTTTTCTTGAACGGAATCTGCGCCAGATTGTACTGCGCCTCGCGGAATTTCGGATCGACTTTCGCCGCCTGCTTGAAGGCGCCTTCCGCCGCGTCGAAATCCTTTTGGGCGAGCAGAATCTCGCCGCGCAAATTGATGTAAGGCGCCTGGTTTGGATCTGCCGTTTCGGCTTCGTCGATCAACTTCCGCGCCGCGGTAAAGTCGCGTTGCGCAAACGCCTGCTCCGCCTGGTCGAACTTCGCGCGCGCCAGGCCTTTCGCTTTCGCCGCGCGGTCGGCCGCGCTCGTTAGCTCGACCGCCGGCCGCGTTTGACCCGCCGGTTTCGTGATCCAGCCCACTTCGTAGAGCGATTCGGCGAACAGCTTGTTCAGCTGTGGCGTGAAATTTTTCTCCGCCGCCGCCAGCCAATCTTTCGCTTCCTTTTCGTTCTTTTTCTGGAACGCGATCGCGGCGTTCGCGTAGTGCACCGCGGGCGTATCGGGGGTCAACTCGAGCTTCGTGAGGATGGAGTCGACCATGTTCTCCTTGTTCTCGAGGAGGTAGGTCAAAAGGATCTTATATTGGATCAGCTGCAGCGCTTCGCCTTGCAGCTCGAGCGCGTTCCCGAAGAGCAATCCCTGAAAACGATTCCGCGCTTCCGGCCAGTCCTTTTTCAAGAACGGGATCTCGGCCAGATTGAACCGCGCATTCCAGAATTTTGGGTCGGTTGCGAGGGCCTTTTGCAACGCCTGCTCGGCCTGGTCGTACGAACTTTGACGCATCAGGATCACGCCGCGCAGGTTTTGGGATTCCGCGAGATCGGGTTGGCGCGCGTCGATCGCATCGAGCTGCTTGAGCGCCTCCGGAAAATTATTCGCGTTGAATTCGCGGAACGCCTTGTCATACATCGACTCAAGTTCTGCCTTAGACGGGGCGACGTTACTGGCCGCAAACGAGCTGAGGACGAGGACCAAAACGACCGCAATTTTTCGGATATTCATGCGCACCTTCATCAAACCTTTCGCCCCGTTTCGTGACAAGCCTATTTTTGCGGAAAAACCCCAGGCAGCCCCGTCTGGCGACAGCCGGGACGAAGCAGGCCGTTTCCCCCGGAGATGAACCTTCCGCGTCCGCCTCAACGCCAACAGATCGTGCGCGCGAACCTCTGCTTTATCCGGCGGGGCGACGAACTGTTATTGATCCGCAAAAAGCGCGGACTCGGTGCCGGCAAGATCAACGGACCCGGCGGCAAAGTGGAACCCGGCGAGACCGCGCGCGAATCGGCGATTCGCGAGACCTTCGAGGAACTTGGCGTCACCCCGCTCGACCCGGCGCAGATCGGCGAGCTGGAGTTCGATTTCCGTGACGGGTTGCGCCTGCATTGCGCGGTCTTCGTCGCACATAACTTCGCGGGCGAGCCGCGCGAAACCGCGGAAGCGATTCCTCTTTGGACGCATGTCGACGCCGTTCCTTACCACGAAATGTGGGCGGATGATCGGCATTGGCTTCCGTCGTTGATCGCGGGGCAACGCTTCCGCGCCTGGTTTTCGTTCGACGGCGAAGAATTGCTCGAGAAGCGACTCGAACTTCTTGGCGTCGGCGACGAATTTCGCGAAACGGATTGAACCACTCGTTAGGTTGAACCCTTCGGCGCGACGTTGCGATTCGCGATAATCCGCAGCCCTTCGAGCGTGAGATTGGGATGGACCACTTCGATCGCCGGCAGCTGACGCGCGATCAACTCCGCATAACCGCCCGTCGCCACGATGCGGACCTTCGCTCGCGCAAACCGTTCCGCACAGATCTGCCGCAAAATCTCGCCCACGAGGCCGCGATAACCGTGCACCGCACCCGACATCATGGCCGCGCGAGTGGTGCGTCCGACCGCTTTCACGGGCTCTCGGAGCGTGAGCTTCGGCAATAACGCGGTGCGGTCGTAGAGGAAACTCGTCATCGCCTCGAGGCCCGGGGCGATCACGCCGCCGACGTAATCGCGTTGTTTCGAAACAACGTCGAAAGTCACGGCCGTTCCGAAATCGACGACGATCGCGGGCGCTCCGTAAAGCTCGGCGACGGCCGCCGCGTTGGCCAACCGATCCGCACCGATCGACCGCGGATTCGGGTAATCGATGCCGACGCCGAGATCGAGCGACGGTCCGACGATGAGCGTCGATTCAGCCCCTGCTGCACCTCGCAGCTCTCCGTTTTTTTTCGGGACGACGGACGAGACAATTAAGGTTCTTGCTCTACGCCCCCGGGTCAGCTCACGCAGTTTGCGCGCCGTCAATTCTGCCGTCCTAACGCGCGCGGATTTCTCCAACTGATCGCGGCTGGAGAAGCAAAATTTCGTGAACGAATTGCTGATATCGACGAGGAGATATTCCGCTGTCTTTCCCTTGCGCACGCGCTTCATCCGCACCGCACTCGCGCGGCGTCTGCGCGGCGTCAAGCCCGCCTGTCGCTCGGGTCCATCCGGCCGCGAGCTTGCGACGGCGAGAGCCGCCGCGTAGCCTCGCCGTGTGCGAAACCTCGTCCAGCGCCCGAGACGTTTGCGGCGGACGGCGGCACTCCGCAACCTCGTCCGCGAAACCCGCCTGACCGCGCACGATTTCGTGCTGCCGCTGTTCGTGAGCGAAAACGTGAGCAGCCGCCGCGCGATCGCGAGCATGCCGGGCGTGTTTCAGCACTCGTTAGGCGAGATCGCGGACGAGGCGGAACGGGCGCGCGACCTCGGATTGCAGGCGATTCTGTTGTTCGGAATCCCGGCGACGAAAGACGAGCTGGCGACCGCGGCCCACGCCGAGAACGGCATTGTGCAGCAGGCGGTTCGCGCGGTGAAAAAGCGGTGTCCGGCATTGGTGGTCATCACCGACGTTTGCCTTTGCGAATACACGAGTCACGGCCATTGCGGCGTCACGCGGATTGACGGCGATCACTTTACGGTCTTGAACGACGAGACAGTCGAGCTCCTGGCCAAGGCTGCTCTTTCTCACGCGGTCGCCGGCGCGGACCTCGTGGCGCCGAGTGACATGATGGACGGCAGGATCGGTGCGATCCGCGAGCATCTCGACGCCCAAGGATTCACCGACACCGGCATCATGAGCTACGCGGCGAAATTCGCTTCCGCATTTTACGGTCCCTTTCGCGATGTCGCGGAGAGTCCGCCCAAGTTCGGCGATCGACGCTCGTATCAAATGGATTCAGCCAATGCCGATGAAGCGTTGCGCGAAGTGGCCCTCGATATCGAGCAGGGCGCCGACATCGTGATGGTAAAGCCGGCCCTGCCCTACCTCGATATTCTCTGGCGCGTGCGCGAACGATTTGCGAAGCCGACCGCGGTCTACCACGTGAGCGGCGAATACGCGATGGTCAAAGCCGGCGTCGAAAAAGGCGTGTTCGAGGAACGCAGCGCGGTGCTCGAAATTATGACCTCGCTGAAACGCGCAGGCGCTGACCTCATCATCACTTATTGGGCGAAGGAATTGGCCGAGTGGACGCGCGAGTAGCTGTTCGGCGCGGCGAAACCGACGCACATCTTCGGCTAAAGCGCGCGGCCGCTCTTTGGGCGCAGGCGAACGGCTACTCCGCGTGCGCCGCGGAAGTCAGCCTGCCGCGCTGTCGGTTTCGCGCGGATATCGCGGCTTATCGGCCGGCGGCGCGCGCGATCGGCATGACGGCGATCTTCGAGTGCAAACAAGCGCTGCCGGACCTGCGCCGGGATAATTGCTGCAGCTCATCCACCCGCGATCGATTGGAGACGGTTCAAAAACGTCGGGAAGTTCTGGAGCGCTGTCTGCGTGTCCACTATCCGACACTGCGGACCGGCGAAACCTTGTTTCCTGAGTTCGATCCGGTCGACTTCGGTTTGGTTCATCATCGCGGCTATGCGCGGCTCACGCGCGAGCTGGCCGCGCTCCGCAATTCGCTCGACTCGGCCACGAAATTCGAACTGCTCGTCCGCTACCGTTGCGCGAACGTGCTCTATCTCGTTCTGCCTAACGAGTTGTTCCGCGAACGGGAACTGCCCGCCGGCTGGGGCGTTCTGGTTGAACACGGCGGTTCATTGTCCTTGTTGAAAAAACCCGTGTTGCAGGAAAGCAGCGACCTGGCGCGAGTCGAGTTTCTGCAACGAATTGCGACCGCAGGGACGCGCCAATGCAATCGCATTCTCGGCATCACTTTCGACGAAGTGAACGAACTGCGGGCATCACCGGACCAGCCCGCGCCTGCGCCGTGTGAATCGCCGCGGCCAACCCCGCCGTCATCCCGAGCGGAGCGGAGCGAAGTCGAGG
>JALYZW010000232.1 GCA_030945725.1 Verrucomicrobiota bacterium
CGCAGCCTCCGTTCGCGGTTCCACCCAGAATTGCGCGGGACCGCCGACGCGCAGCGTGGTGTGTTTCGCGAGCGGCTCGTAAAGCCGCACGTCGCCTTCTTCACCGACGATCTCCTTCAAGCGTTCGGCCACCACCAGATCGGCCGCGAGCAGAGAAAGCTGTTCATGAATATTGCCGGCGCCGAGACTCAAGACGAGATCTCCCGACGTGAGCATGTTCCCAAGATCGCGATGAACACGATCCAGCCGCGGCTGGTAGACCGCGCCACTGTGCCCGTGCGCGATAATCTCTTCGACTACCGTGCGCCCGCTGATGCCGGGAATCGGCGCTTCGCTCGCCGCATAAACATCGGTCACGACCACGCGTAACGAATCGTCGAATGCGCGACCGAATTCTTTCCGGAGCGCTTTCGTGCGCGAGTAGCGGTGCGGTTGAAACATCGTCAGCACGCGGTTGCGTCCCGCCGAGCGCGCAGTCGCGAGTGTCGCGCGGATTTCGGTCGGATGATGCGCGTAATCATCGACGAGCAGAAAACGCTCGCTCGAATATTTGATCTCAAAGCGACGACGCGCGTGCTCGAAATTCCGCAACGATTTCACAATCTTGTCGAACGACACACCGAGCTCCGTCGCGACCGCAATAACCCCGAGCGCGTTGCTCACGTTATGCTTTCCAGGAACATTTAGCGTCGCTTCGCCGAGCTTTTCGCTTCCTCGCCAGACACAAAAAACCGACGCGAAATCCTGCAGCTCAACGTCTGTCGTCCGATAGCGCGCTGTTCCGCAAAACCCGAACGAGATCGCGTTCCGTCGCGTAATGCAGAGGCGGGAAGCATGCGGATCGTCCGCGCTGTAGAACACATGGCCGCTCGTCTGGTCAAGCAGCTGCACGAAGACCGCGTCGATCGCGGCCATGTCCGCGTAAAAATCGAGATGCTCCTCTTCCACGTTCAGGATCACCGCGTGTGTCGGCCGGAACAGCTTCAGCGTCCCGTCACTCTCGTCGCCTTCGGCCACGAAATATTCCCCACGCGGATCCCAATGCGCGTTCGTCCCGAGAATCGGAATTTCCGCGCCGACGTAATGTGACGGATGCAAGCCACCTTCGCGCAGGACGTGCGCGGTCATCGCGGACGTCGTCGTCTTCCCGTGCATGCCGGCGATGACAATCCCCTGCTTGCCGAGCATAATCGCAGCAAGCGCTTCGGCACGACGGACGACCGGCCGGCCCGAGGAGATCGCACTCGCGAGGATCGGATTTTCGGGTTTGATCGCCGATGAATAAACGACCAGCTCAGCATCGCTCGCGCTCTCCGCGTCATGCTTTAAATGAAAGCGCAAACCGAGGCGCTGGAGCCGATCCGTCTCCATCGATCCCACCTTGTCGGAGCCGCTGACTTCGTGCCCGAGCTCCAGCAAGAGCGCCGCGATTCCGCTCATCCCGCTGCCGGCCACGCCGATCAAATGGATCCGATGCCGCTCCTGCGTCAGCATCTTCCGGAGATCGAGATCAGAGCCGCACGTCATGGTTGGATCCAGTATATCTCTCCATCGTTTCGACGACGAGAACGGCTGCGTTTTTCGGCGCAAGCGCCGCGCATTTTTCGGCCAACGTGGCGAGCTTCGCGCGATCGTTGACCAAGTCGTTAATCGTGCGAGCGAGTAAGTCCGACGCGATCTCGGATTCTTTCACGATAATCCCCGCACCAGCGCGGGCGAAGATTTCCGCATTCCGCGTCTGGTGATCGTCGGCCGCGTACGGGAACGGAATCAGGATCGACGGGAGCGAGAAGGCTGCCAGTTCGGAGAGACTGGCCGCGCCGGAACGAGCAATCGCGAGATCCGCGGCGCTATAGACCTCTTCCATCTGGTGGTGGAAAGCCGCCACATAAGCGGGGATGCTTTCACGCCGGTAATTGTCGGCCACCAAGCCTTCGTCGCGCGCCCCCGCGAGATGAATCACCTGGATCGGCGAGCCCTGCAAAGCCGGCAGAGATTTGATCACGGCTTGATTAATTCCCGTTGCCCCCTGGCTGCCGCCCATCACGAGCAACGTGGCGAGGTCGTCGCGCAGTCCGAGTTTTTCCAGTGCGAGCGCGCGAGACATCGGCCGCAGCGCCGCGCGAATCGGGGTTCCGGTGACCTCGGTCCGCACACGCGGAAAAAATTGTGCGCATTCGCGAAAGCCGAGCATGACCGCGCCGACCATGCGCGCGGTGAGCCGATTCGCCTTTCCCGGGACCGCGTTCGATTCGTGGATAAACGTCGGCAATCCGCGGCGCCGACCGGCGAGGATTGGCGCTGTGGATGTGAATCCGCCCATCCCCAAAACGACGTTCGGCTTGAAGCTGGCATAGATGCGGCGACACGCGGAAAGGCTTTCCGCAAACCGTCGCGTGAAGCCAAAAATTGCGGGCGAAAACGGCGACGGCAGTCCGATGCTGGGAAGTTTCTCGATCCGGAATTCGGAACGATTCGAGACCGCGATCGAGTCGATCTCCTTTTCGGAAATGATCAGGAGCACCTCGTGTCCCCGTTCGCGCAGGACTTCCGCGACCGCGAGGCCGGGGAATAAATGGCCGCCGGTTCCGCCGCATGCGATGACCGCGTTCATCGCGCGCTTTTCCCCCGGGGGCGGTTGACGCACACGTTGTCGGCTGGCGTGTTTTCGGATTGTGTGCGTTTGGCGCGCGCGTCGTCGGATCGCGATTTCTCGGATCGTCTGCGTTTTGCGCGCGCGTCGTCCGCACGCGGTTTCTCGGATCGTCCGGTTTCTGCCCGCATCCTACCGGCTCGCAGACGTCCCTCACGTGTCATCCCGAGCCGCGAAGACGGCGAGGGATCTCGCACAAGCACCTCGACAGTCGCCGGTGGCACGGCAGCGACGGAGTCCGTGGATGATTGCTGCCCCGCCACACCGCCGCCGCGCGATCTGAATGGGCGAGGTCCTTCGCCGTCTCCGCGACTCAGGATGACAGGCAGCCGCGCGCAGCGCAGCGCGGCAGTCAGCCGCGTGCGGCTCACTGCGCCGGACAGCTGCACGCGGCGCAGCCCCCCCGGCAGCGGACACTTCGATTTTCGCGTCATCGTATCTGCCGCTTCATCTTCACCTCGCATCATCGTCATATCCGCGGCGTCATCTTCACCTGCAGCTTCTCGTGCTTTTTGTTTACGGCCGGTTCCAGCACGCCTTGCCGGTAAATGTTCAGCAGTAATCCGATACCGAAGAGGCACGCCGCGAGATTCGATCCGCCGTAGCTGATGAACGGCAGCGGCAACCCTTTGTTCGGCAGCAGCGAGGTGGTCACGCCGATGTTCACGGCCGCTTGCAAACCGAGCAGCGACACCACGCCGCAACCGAGCAAAAGCCCCAGCCGATCCTTCGCGTGCAGCGCGATCATCATTCCGCAGACGATGATCACGACGAACAAAAACACGACCAGCAAACTCATCCGCAGGCCGAGTTCTTCCCCGATCATGGGGAAGATAAAATCGGTGTGCGCGTAAGGCAGGTAGAGCATTTTCTGCCGGCCGTTGCCGAGCCCCAGCCCTTCCATTCCACCACTGCCCCAGGCGATCAGCGCCTGCATCTGCTGCAAGCCCGCGTCGTCTTTGAATTTCTCCGGATCCATGAACGCCATCAGCCGCGCCATCCGTTCCGAGATGTGAGTCGCGACAAACAAAATGCCGCCGAGACCGACGAGCGAGAGCAAGCCGAGCAGCAACGGGCTGCTTCCGGCGACAAACATCATGACGAACATCGTCGCGCCGATCAGCGCGGTGCTTCCCAAATCCACTTCCGTCACAATCAGCGCCAGCAATCCTGCGACGACCGCGAACGGGATCGCGAATCCCTGCACGATGCGGCCACTCGATTTCTCGTGCTGCGCAAACCACGAGGCGAGAAAAAACACGGCTGCAATTTTCCCCAACTCGGACGGTTGAAACGTAAACGGGCCGAGGGCGAGCCAGCGACGCGAGCCGTTGATCCGCATGCCAATGTGCGGCACGTAACAC
>JALYZW010000254.1 GCA_030945725.1 Verrucomicrobiota bacterium
TTATCCGCTCCGGTCGCGACGAAGCTGCCGGAATCCGGGGTCCCCACCGCGGTGGTGGAAGGTACGCCCAGCACGAGGCCGACGGTCGCCGTAGCAACAGTTCCGTATTCGTAGGTCACGTTGCCGCTCGTGTCCTTCGTCATTCCGACATAATACTGGCTGCCGGGCGAAGCCTGTGAATTCCAGACGATTCTCCACATCCGCTCATTGGGGATCGTGGAAAGGTCAGCAACCTTCAGGTTGAATACGAGCTTGCCTGCGTTAGCCCCACTGTCCGGCTCGGCAATAGAAAGCGACTGGATGTCCAAGTCTGCGTTCGCTGGCGCACCGACCTGATCTCCGGTCGCATCAGCCGCTACGCGGAAGCCTCTGCCCACAATCGAGCTGCCCACATCCTTGATCGATACTTCGTTATCGCCGCACGAAGAGCCAACTCCATTCACGGCCACCACCTTGTAGTAGTAGGTGGCATTCAGATCCGTCGCCGTGGTATCATCAAAACCGAGCTGCGTCCCGGCAACCGAGGCCAGCGCGGTCTCCGCGCCCTTCGTCGTGCCGCGCAGAATGTCGTAGCGGCTGATCGCCAAGCCGCCGTTATCCGCTTCGGACCATTGGAGCCGGGTCACACCCCCGTTGCGCTTTACGGTCACCGCTGGCATTCCGGGAGCGGTCGTCGCTTCCGGTGGATCGAACTTAGCCAGCAACCTGCGTCCGCCGGATTGGCGAGTGATTGACGCCAGAGCAGTGTAAGCATTCCCCGTCGCGGCCGCGGGAGCCTGGGCGCACTCACCGCCCACGCAGCCGTCGGAATAGCCGACCAGCACCCGTCCTTCCTGATCGATCTGGACATCCATGAAATCGAGCAAGTTGCGACAGACGTTCGCGCCGCCGCCCAACCAGATGCATCCGCGCTGCACAGCGTCGTTCGGAGTCGCATCTACCGTCGTCCAGCTGGCGCCGCCGTCGAAAGTGGTTGCGACGTACAAATGCCAGACGCCAGGAAACTTCGAACCCTGAAAGCCGCCCGCGACCGTGGTCCCGAGGAACGCGAAAGCCGCACGATTTTTATCGCCGCCTACTAAGACTGGGAACGCGACGTTGTTAATGCCCAGCGCCGCGCCCACGTCCAACGGCTGGCTCCAAGTCAGGCCGTGGTTCGTCGAGGTCGTAACGACGGCTCGCGTATCACCATCGGAATAACCAAAGTAAGTCTTGCCGGCCCCATCAACGCCGACCGAAGGATCGCTGCTGCCCGACACGCTGCCGGGGATAGGACGAATCTTCCACGTAGCGCCGTTATCCTCCGACACGACCGCGGCCTGCGATGTGCCGCATCCTTTATTCGGCAGGTAAACTACGCCGTCCGGACCCACCTTTACATGGCCATGCAGGCCGCCGCATTCCGAGCTGTAGGTCACCGTTGATGCGCCGTAGGTGATCCCCCCGTCGTCGCTCCGCGCGCAGCTCGCGTCGACCAACGCCTGGGAGCAGTAATAGACCGCGTTTGGATACGCGGGATGCGGAGGCGGGACCACTGGCGGCACCGCCATCAGATCAGTGCGGTATGGACCGCCGCCGACAGTCTGGTGATCAACACCCGAGCCGATGCCGGATCCTTTGCTTGGCGTGTAAACATCTCCGTCGTTAAACGGTGCGGCCGTGTCCGTGACTGAGGATTCACCGGCGATGACGTTGCCCGCGAAAGTGAGTAAGTGAACGACCGTGCGGCCTGTCGCGCGGTCGGTGAAGAGAATAGGATCGAAATCCTGCTGCGAAGTTGCGGCCGGTTTATTTTCCCAAAGCGATTTGGCGCAGCCGTTAAATGTCACGCGCAGTGTCTGCACGTCTGCTTGAAACAGCGCGCGTCCTTCCGGGTGGCCCGGAATCGGAAGTCCCACTCCGATCGATGGCTCGCCACCACTGCGACCGAGGGTTGCCGGACCTGCCGCCGGAGGGTTGAACGTCTCGTAGCGGGGCGCGAAACCAGACGCAGGGGCGGGCGCCGGGATCGGTCCGGGCGCGACCGCGATCGTTTTCGCGAGGCCTTTGTACTGGTCGGCTGGGTTCGACGCATAGTACACGGCGTGCACAACGAAGTCGCCAGTCCCGATGCTTGGGCTGGCCGGGTTCATGTCGACTTGCTCGATGGTTGTGCCCCCCGAAGCAGATGACGCGACGACCGGGCCGGCCAGCGTCCCTTTGTGGACAAACAAATCGTAGTCGGTCGAGTTAAGCGACCAGGTGATTTCGATGTGGACCTGCTTCAAAGCGGCGGCCCAATCAGCGGGCGTGCCAGAGATGGTCAGTTTATAGCTGTCGCAGTTTGTCCCCTCCACGCAGGCGTCTTCGCCCCCGGCGGTAGGAGGAACCGCGGTCGCTGTGCCGGTCCAGGTTAGCGTCGGGCCTGCAGGTGCAATCGTGCCACCGGCCGGGCTGGCGGCGAAGGAGACGAAAGTAAGCGAGGCGGAGAGCGCTACAAACAAGCACGCCACGACAACGCGCAGGTTCGAGACGCCCGATTGAGGGGAAGTGGATTTTTTCATAGTGATCGGGGGCGACGATGGTTAGGGGACGTTGTAGATCTCGACGGAACCGACACCCGGATTGTCTTTGCCGGATAGCAGCACAGTGTAGACGCCGGGGGCAATCTCGGGATACAGGATCGCAGCTTCGCGTGCGTCACTCGGCGGAATACCGGTGGCCTGAATCGCGTCCTTCTGCGAGTCCTGCCAGTTATCGTTCGCCCCGATGCGGTTGCCGTTCACGTCGCGGACGTCGAGCACAGGATCTTGGAGCGCATTCGTCACACCAGAATTGCTCAACGATGGTCCGATGCCGCGGAGGAGCAGCTTCATGTTCGCGGCATTACTCGGTCCGATGATGAACCCACCGATGACGATGTTGTCACCCGAGCTGACAAGGGCGCGGGTGCTGAGGTTCCCCAATTTTGAGATCCCGGTCGGATCAACATCGTATGCTTCGACCACAGCCAGGCCGGTCGACGCGCCTTTGCCCCGCAGGATCACTGTGTAGAGTCCAGGCGAAAGCGACTTCACGATCACGGATTCACGATCGTCGGTCGGCGCAAGGCCCGTATTCTCAACCGCGGTCTGCTGCGATTGGCCGGTAGCGTCATCGGTCTTCCAATTATCGTTCGCAGCGATAGCGCTATTCGCATCATGCAGCTCGATGGTCGGGTCCTGCATCGACCCGGCGACGGGTTGACCGTTTGGCAATTTGGCCGAAGGCCCAATGCCTCGAAGCACGATCGTGCGCGGAGCATTTCCCGTGATGATCAGGCCGCCGATCATGACGTTGTCGCCCGTCTGCACGTTACCGCGCGTCGAGATATTCCGGAGCACAGCGTTGACGTCAATGGGGAAGAGCGCCGTGTTGGTGCTGATCTTCCCTCGAGCGTCGGTGACGCGAAGCTGCGCCGTGAACTCACCCGCGGCGTTGTAGGTGTGCGTGATCGTCGCGCTCGATTGCGTGACTGGCGCAGACCCGTCGCCGAAATCAAAGGTGAAAGAAGCGATCGCGTCATTATCCGGGTCGGTGCCAGCGCCGGTAAACGCGACGGTCAACGGAGCCGGGCCATGGTCCGGCGATCCGGTCAACGTGGCAGTAGGAGCGGCATTGGGCGCGCAGCCTACCACGTTACCAACCGAGGTGTAACTACCGGCCGGTGTCAGCCCGTCCGGCATGTTATCCGGTGTAGGATTGACCACAAGGCCAGAGACCCGAATGCGGGACAGGAATCCTGTCAGCGCCTGGCCTACCTGCGGGTTACCGATCGCCGTCTTCGCGACAACTATCGTGATCGTCCCATCTGGCTTATAGTTACTTTTCGCGTCCGCTTTGGCAAACGGGCCGGCGGTAAGTCCGACCTGGAACTCCGGCACCGTCGTAATCGCCGGATTGGTTGGGTCGTCCGCGGGGACGGTGGTCATGCGCACGGTATAATTTTTCCCATCCGGGGCGGTGAAGCTAACCGGCCATTGCGTGTTAGCCGGCAAGGTCGCGAGACTTTCGACTTTCAAGGTGAAAACTAGCTTGCCATCAAATGCGGACGGTTCGGCGACCCATAAGTGCCGGAGGTCGTGAGACGGCAGCTGATCCAACTCATCACCCGCGGGATCGATCAGGATCGTTAGCCCAGGAAGAGCGCAGGCACTCTCCGGCACAACCGGAGTGCTGACGACTTTGAGATCGATCTCATTACTTCCCGCTCCTATGCCAACCGAGTTGATTGCCTTCACCACGTAGAAGTAATCCGGCACGTTAGGATTAGCCGTAGCATCTACGAAGCTCGTTTTGGCGGTGCCAGTCTGACCGAGCGGCGTCGTGAAGTCTTCACCGCCCGCGACCGTGCCGCGATAAATGTAATAGTTAGTGATCTCAGCCCCACCGTTGTCGGGCGCCTTCCACATCAACACTGAGCAAGCCGCATCACGGGTGCCCGAAAGGCAGGGCGGTTTTGCGGTTAACGCTGCCGTCGTGTCGGTTGCGGCGTCGTTGCTCGCAAAAAGCGACTTGCCGCCTGATTGGCGGGCCACCCGCATGTAGGCCACAAAGTCATTCGGCGCTGTATCGGAAATGCATCCCGTGGTTACGCAGCCATCGCTGTAGCCATAGAGTGCGCGCCCTCGTTTATCGACCGTCATCTCATTGAAATCGAGAAGGTTTCTATCCTGCGCACCCCCGCCCTGCTGCCAAACGCCGGTCCGGCTCTGCACAGGGTCGTTCGGTGTTGCGTTCACGGTTACCCACGTCTTGCCACCGTCGTAGGTGGTAGCGACGAAAGCGTACCACTTCCCCTGGAAACTAAGGGCTTGGTAATCGCCCGGCAGATCCGTGGCGATAAAGCCCACCGCAGCACGCCCCGAACTCCCCCCGACTGCCTCGATTTGCGCCGCGTTCTTAATTCCGTGCGAGGCACCCAGGTCGAAGTCGTTCGTCCACGTCACGCTGTTATCTGCATTACGCTTTCCAACCTTGACCCGCGGATGCCCCTCGGGGGCTTGGCCGGCCGCTACCGGCTCGTTGTTCACATAGGAGTAGTAAACGGTGCTATCGCTATCAATGGCGATCGAAGGATCAGCGCCGTTCTGTTGGGACTTGGCACCCGGGACGATGAATTCCTTCCAGGTCGTGCCGCCGTCAGTAGTGAGCGCGCCGCCTTGTTTACCGTTACATTGATTAACCGGCAGCCATGCCGTCCCGTCCGGAGCCACGTGCAGGTGACCGTGCAGACCGCCGCACTCAGTCGACGTGCCATCGTAGGCAAGAACGCCGGGACCATAGCTAGCGCCAAGCGTGTCGCTTCGCTGGCAACCTGCCGGCCCGACGATGTCCTGCGAGCAATAGTAAACGGCTTCACCCTGATTCACTGGTGTGGCCAGAGCAGCTAGCGAAGCGGGGTAAGGTCCGGAGCCGATCGTCTGGTGATCCGCACCACCATTCGGGGGCGATGCGCCGCCTTCAACATAACTATCACCGTCGGTGTCGCTATAAGCGTAGACCGCGTTCGCTCCCGCGGTCGAGTTCGAGACAAACGTGCGGCCACTTTTCTGATCCGTCCATAAGATCGGATCCAACCCAACGGAAGTCGACGCGGCTGACTTGTCTTCCCAGAGGCCTTCGCAGCACTCTGGCTTCGCCGGCTTCAACACCTCCGGAGGGGTGATTCGCCAGACCGGACCGCTGTTCATCGTCATGATCCGTCCGGTCGCCGGGTTGTAACCAATGTTAAACTCGCCGCTTCCGGCCTCGGCAGAGGTGCCCTTCGGCGCATAGAAATTCAAGTAACGCGGGACCCCTGGAGCGGAAGCATCAGCTCCGCCGAAGCCCGGCACCGCTGCGCTCGCCGACCCTGGCAGCAGTTCCATCTTCACCGTCACCGTTTCTCCACTAGGCATAAACGGGATCACCATGACCGTGTATTTCCGCAAACCATCGTATAGCGGACTGACGATCGCCGTCTCTGGGTTATTCCCACTTGCCGACTGATAATCCGCAGGATTCGAGCCGCTGGGCTGAGAGCAATCTGACGGGTTACAATCCTTGCGAGGATTGTTGAAGACGTACAAATCGTAGTCTGACTGGCCGGCGCCCGCGTCCGTCCACGTCATCGTTACTTTTACGGCCGCATTTGGATGGGCCGCGACGTATCCCGCCGGTAGATTCGTTGTCAATGTATAGCTGGAACAGGGAAACCCTGCGTCATCGCAGCGCGGACCCGTATCGAATTGTCCAAGCCCGACCGGCGACTGGTTCGCCTGTGTAAAAGGGCCGGCCGTGAACGTTATCGGACCGGAAACGTCGGTTAACGTCCCATTGCCAATGTTGGCAGCGAAACTCGCGGCAGCGAGCCACGCGCCAGCGGCACAAAGCAAAAACCCCGCGAAAATGCGGGGATTGAAGCGACCGGATTCGGTGGAAGAAGAATTGCGCATAAGAGGTGGTTTTTTTGGCTCCCCACTGGCACAAACAGTCGATCACGACCTGAATCTTGTTACCGATCTGGGTGAGGAGAGACGGTGACCATTATTCCTTTCGAGGAGGCCGCAACTCTTTTTACTGAAAAAAAGTTCTCGATTACAGAATCGTAATGTGCTGCGGCGCCAGCACCTGCCTGAACCCCGTTACGAAAGCGATTTCGAGCTCACCGGCGGGCTCGCTATCACCAGGCCCGCGAGAAGAAATGTCATCGCGGCGGAGAACAAACAATATCGGCAATAGGCGTGCAGCACGAACGCCTGCACGTAAAGAAACCAGAGCGTCCCGGCAAACATCAACCAGACAATCATCGCAAAGAGTCGACGCGCGCGCCCCGACCCGAACGCCGCGAACGTGGCGAAAGCGAAAGCACTGAAATAAGCGACCACGCCAAACACAGCCACCGGCACACCGCCGAGGCTTGCGTACGCACTGCCCAGCACTTCCGAGCAGCTGGCGGAGCCGCCGCAAATGACGCTCTGGCCCGTCACCGCCTGCACGGTCAGGTACGTCGCGTCCGCCAGCCCAATAACTGAAATCACTGCCGCGATCGCGAAGACGATCGACTCCACCCGCGAGACCCGCGGTGTTGCGTGCGACGAACGTTTCCGGCTCATGCGCTTAGTTCTTCGTCGCCACCGACGCCGCTTCCTGAATGGCGGAACGCAGCCCGGCCACACTGAGGGAAGTCCCCGTGATCTGGTGACCATTGACGAAAATTGTCGGCGTCGCGGTCGCTCCCACCGCGGTCGCGCGCGCCTTGTCCGCGTCCACCCGCGCCTTCACCGCTGCACTATCGATATCCTGGCGGAACCGATCGAGATTCAGTCCCAAAATGCCCGCGTAGGAACTGAACAGCGGTCGCGCATCCGCCGCCGCCGTCCAGCTCGCCTGTTCACGGTAGAGGAGCTCGTGCATCGCCCAGAACTTGCCCTGCAATCCCGCCGCCTCCGCCGCAGACGCCGCTTCCCGCGCATGGACATGGACTGGAAGTGGCTGCTCACGGAAAATCACGCGCAACTTCGGGCCGAATTCCTTCGCCAAATCACGAATCGGCTCCGCTAGTTTCCCGCATGGCGGACACTGGAAATCGCCGAATTCTTCCAGCGTAACAGGAGCGTTTGCCGGGCCGAGGACATGCATTGTTTCGCCACCATCGGCGGCCTTCGGCATATCGCTGGGGGACAAATCCCGCGCCGTCATTCGATTCGCCCGGTAGAGAATCGTTCCGGCCGCGACGGTGACGAGTGCGACGGCGGCGACGATCGCAAATGGAAGATATCGTCTCATCGATTCCCTCACGCTGTTCGCGCGGGTTGCGGACGAAAGCAAGTTTTGGCGAAGGCGATGTCAAGCGAAGTGGCGGGCAAGGGAAGTGAAGCTCCGACGCGACGATTTTCACTCGGCCGAGCCTCCATTGAGCCGGCTCTGAGTCGAGCGGAGATGGTGACGTTGCCGCGTCATAGGAACTTCGCTTTCGCGATTCCTTGATTACGCGGCGTTAAACACCTTCACCGTGCGCCATGCAGGTGTCGGATGTCTTCCGCGGCCACCGCATAGACGGCGTCTTCCGCGATGTTCGTCGCGTGATCGCCGACGCGTTCGAGGCAGCAGGCAATGAACATGAGGTTCAAATATCCACGTAGCTGCTCGGGATCTTCGGCCATTCTTTGCGTCAATGTCCGACCGGCCGCCGAGTTCATCTCGTCGAGCAATTTGTCACGCGGCTTGATTTCACGCGCTAAGGCCGCGTCTTCCCGCATGTAAGCATCGACGCTATCGCGCAGCATCGACGAGGCGTGTCTATGCATCGGCTGGACAAGCTCAACCTCGAGTAGCGCCGGATGCGCGTTCAACTTGCGGGCGCGGCGGCCGATGCTCACCGCCTGGTCGGCCACACGCTCCAGGTTCGAGTTCAGTTTGATCGCGGAGATCACGCGGCGCAGGTCGGACGCGACTGGCTGAAAGCGCAACAACACATCGATGCCATCTTTGTCGATTTGCTTCTCGAGCTCGTTGATTTCGGCGTCATCCGCGATGGCGCGCGTGCAGAGTTCGTCGTCGCGGCGGACAAGGCCATCCATCGCATTGTTGAGACTACGTTCCGTTAACGTGGCCATCGTGAGCACGTTATTGCGGAGAGAGGTAAGGGCATCATCGAACGTGCCGAGAATGTGTCTGCCGCTTTCCATCGCGCTTAGTTACCCCCCCTCGTGACGTAATCCTCAATCCGACGACGCATCACAATTCTGTCATCCTGAGCCGCCGCAGGACGGCGAAGGATCTCACAACCGAAGCTTGTGACGTCAATTGCGGCTCGAACACACCACCACCTTGTGTGAAGTCCTTCGCTTCGCTCACGCTGACGGAAAAGCGAAGTGCTCAACCGAACCTCCCTGAAATGTAGTCCTCAGTCTGACGACGCGTCGGATTGGAGAAAATCTTCGCGGTGTTCGCGAATTCGACGAGCTCGCCAAGGTAAAAGAAGGCCGTGTAATCAGAGCAGCGGCTCGCCTGCTGCATGTTGTGCGTGACGATCACGATCGTGTAGTTGGCTTTCAACTGCGCAATCAGTTCCTCGATCTTCATCGTGGCGATCGGATCGAGCGCCGACGCCGGCTCGTCCATGAGGAGAATCTCGGGCTCAACGGCGAGTGCGCGCGCGATGCAGAGCCGTTGCTGTTGTCCCCCGGAAAGCGCGAGGGCATTCTTATCCAGCCGATCTTTGACTTCCTCCCACAACGCCGCGGAACGCAGGCTTTTTTCGACCGCTTCGTTGATCCGGCTGCGTTTCGTCACGCCCGAAACGCGCAGCCCATAAGCGACATTGTCGTAGATCGATTTGGGGAATGGGTTTGATTTTTGAAACACCATGCCGACGCGGCGCCGTAGATCGACGACGTCGATGTCCGGCTGGTTAATATCCACACCGTCGATGAGAATCTGACCGCCCACGATGCGCGCGGAATCAATCAGGTCGTTCATGCGGTTGATGCAGCGGAGCAGCGTTGTCTTTCCGCAGCCGGATGGACCGATGAATGCGGTCACCGCACGTTGCGGCATTTTCAGGTTCACCTTCTGGATCACGCGATGATCGCCGTACGCAAAATCAAAATCCCTGACCTCGATCTGCGCCGAAGCGGTCGGCGCGGCCGCAGGCAGTGGCGTGGAGGGGGGCACAACTTGAGCGACGTGCGGCATCTCAGCGAAGGCTACCATTGGAGACGCATTCTTACACGGTGGCGCAGCAGCACGGAGCTCAGGGCGATCAACATGACGAGCGCGAGGAAAACGAACGCGGCTCCGTACTGCACCCGCGCAGTGTATTCGTTCTGCGGAATTTTCGAGCTGACGACATAGATGTGATACGGCAGCGCCATCACGCCTTGGAATGGGAAGTCGGTCCATTTATTTACGTGCCAAGGCATCGTGTCGCGGATCGCAAAGGCGGCGGTGAACATGATTGGCGCGGTCTCGCCCGCGACGCGCGCGATCCCGAGAATCGACGAGGTCAAAATGCCGGGGAGTGCGTACGGCAAAACGTTCTTGCGAATCGTTTGCCATTGCGTCGCGCCGAGTGCGAGCGAGCCTTCGCGCAAACCTTGCGGCACGGAGCGGAGTGATTCTTCACTCGCGGTGATAATCGCCGGCAGCACCATCAGGCCGAGCGTTAGCCAGCCGGCCAGCAGCGAGACATTCCATCCGAAAAAAATCACGAACAACCCGAAGCCGAAAAGTCCGAACACGATGGAGGGCACGCCCGCAAGATTTAGAATGGCGATCCGCACCAGCCCAACGACACGTCCGTTGCGGTTGTATTCGCTCAAGTAGATCGCGCTGCTGATCCCGACCAGCAGGGCGAAGGTCATCGAACCGATCACCAACAGCGCGGTGCCGACGATACACGGCCAGATCCCTCCCGCGGAGTACGCCACGCTCGTCACCTCCGCGTCATCAACCTGGTGCGTCTTCTTCCAGGCGCGGAAGTCGCGATCGCCCATCGTCATTTTCTGCCCTTCGTAATCGAAGACGTAAAGCGTCTCCGGCGCCTGACTGAGGAACGCGAGATTCACAAACGGCGGACGCTTCGTGAAGACCGCGCGACTCCCTTTGATGCCGATATCGAGGAAGATGTAAGTAGCGCAGGCGAGCACGAAATAGGTCGCGAGGCGGAAGCACCAGAATACGATGCGCTCCGACATCCGGCGATGTGGTTTCATAAGTTGGTCATTCCGAGCGCAGCGCAGCGGAGTCGAGGAATCCCGTGGCGGAACCGATGGTGTTGCCACGGGCTCCCTCGACTTCGCTCGGGATGACAAGTGTGGCGATCATTAGCCGATGCTCATGCGGTAGTGCGCGGCAATCCGTTGCGCAGCCAGATTGATGAGGAGCGTCACGGCGAAGAGGACAAGCCCCACCATGAAGAGCGCGCGGTAATGAATGCTGCCGCGCACGACCTCGCCCATCTCTTGTGCGATGATTCCGGTCATCGTGTGCACCGGTTGAAAGAATGCGCCGAGACCTTGCGTGAAATCGGGAATCGCGATCCGGTTCCCGGCGCAGAGCAACACCACCATCGTCTCCCCAATGACGCGCCCGAGACCGAGCAGGATCGCGGACGTTATTCCTGAGAGCGATGCGGGCACGATCACGCGCCTGATCGTCTGCAGGCGATTCGCACCCAGTGCATAAGAGGCCTCCTTGAATGCGCGAGGCACATTCCGGATCGCGTCTTCGGAAAGTGTGAAGATCGTCGGCACCGCCATCAGCGCGAGAAGCGCGCCTGCGGTGAAGACGTTCAGGCGCTCACTCAGTGGGAAGAACGGGACCCAGTGAAAATAAGATGATTCGGAAGCAGTGCGGATCGCCTGGCCGACAACCGCGATTCCGAAGAAGCCCAACACCACGGATGGGATGGCTGCGATGAACTCGATATAAGGCTTGATGAATTTCTGCTCGGCGCCGGTTGCGATTTCACTGACGTAAATCGCCGATGCGACGCTGAAGGGCACCCCGAGCACCAGCGCCACGATTGCCACCATGACCGAGCCGACGAGCAACGGAACAATGCCATACCAGTCCTGCCAGAAACTCGCGGTGATCCAGCGTTGATCGAAAAGGAATGAAGTCACCGAATTATACCAGTGAATGGGTTTCGCCGGATCCCAGGCGCGCAATCGCTGCGCCTGCGCCGGAAACGCCGCGACGTAGTTGCGCGTCTTCGTCTCAACTTTTTCGAGAGCCTGCTGGCCGTCCGGGGTTGCGAGCCGCGGCGCATTTGCCAGCAGGTTCTGCAACGCGGCCGCCATCCTTGCGCTGATTTGTTCGTAGCGCGGATAACTCGCGCGAATGTTTGCGAGTGTCGCGGGTGCCGCATTCGTCTCTGCGCCCGCGCCGAGCATTGTCTGTTGTTTCACTGCGGCGGCTTCATCCCCGAGATCGGACACGAGCCCGGCGAGATCCGTTCCCGCATCGCTGAACGCCGTGGCAAATGCGTCGAACTGGGTGAGCGACGTGTTCGCCTCGTCGAGTGACTTCCCGCTCGCTGTGAGCGCACGCAATTCCTTCACCCGCACCTCGCTGAGCGCGCGGGACAACGCCGCATGCGCATCCGTCTGGTCGCGGATGATGTCGACATACTCGAGTCCGGCGCTGCGATAAACGCGCAGATTCTGGAGATTGCCGCCGAAAAACCCGAAGCCTTCGCGGAACAAGAAGAGCGTGATCAGCACCAGCGCGACCACCGCGATGATCGCGTTGCCGCCGAAGAAGAGCCGGATCAACGTCTCCGATAATGCCGGCTTTCGCCTCGGGCGAGGGCCGACGGAGACAGGCGCTGCGGGATTCGAAGTCGCGCTCGTCATCAGGGCTAAACCATGAGAAGCGCCGCGGGCGGGTTCAACGTTTTTGATGTTACAATCCGGTGACGCGGGATTACGAGGATCGCCACGGCGGGACGTAGTGTTGCGGTTACCGCCCCGTTGCCACTCAATCAGCGCGCGCGAGGACCGTGGGAGTCTCCGGGGGCAGAAAATCGCGCAAGGGCTTGTTGGTAATCCGCACGTGCGTGCCGATATGCACGAGATCGTAGAGTGCGATTACGTCCCGTGAGCGCATGCGCACACAGCCGTAACTCGCCGGGCGTCCGATGCGCTTTTCCTCCGGCGTGCCGTGGATGTAAATGCAGCGGTCGCGGGTGTTCGCCGTCGTCCCGTCCATCCCCGCCGCAAAGTTACAGGCAGCGACTTGCACGCGGCAA
>JALYZW010000260.1 GCA_030945725.1 Verrucomicrobiota bacterium
CTCCTGACGCGCATCCGCACCTTGCCCGGCGTCGAATCGGCGAGCGCGATCATGCCGCTGCCGCTCTCGGGCAGTAATATGGTCACGTCGTTCGACATGGAAGAAGCGCCGTTGCCGGAAGGCCAACGTCCCGGCGCGCCGGTTCGGATCATCGCGACCGATTACTTCAAGACGGTCGGCATTCCGGTGCGCGCCGGTCGCGTTTTCAACGAGAACGATCGCTTCGAATCCGCGCCCGTCGTGATCGTGAACGAGCGCTTTGCAGCGAAGTTTTTCCCGGGACAAAACGTCATTGGCAAGCGGATCAAGCCGGGCTTCAGCGCCGACGATAACGAGGAAAAAATGCGCGAGATCGTGGGCGTAGTCGGCAATGTGAAGCATCTCTCACTGAAGAACGAGGACTCGCCCGAAATGTATCTGCCACGGACGCAGCTTCCGTTCGGCTCCATGTCGCTTGTGGTGCGGACAAGCGTCTCCGACCCGACCGCGCTGACCGCCGAGATTCGGAAAGAGCTGGCCGCAATCGATAGCACGGTGCCGTTGATGAGCGTGCACGTGTTCGACGAATATATCTCGCGCTCGCTGGCCCGGCCGCGATTCAACGCCCTGCTCCTGTCGATTTTCGCGGGAACCGCACTCGTTCTGACCGCGATCGGGATCTACGGCGTAATGGCTTACTCAGTCGCGCAGCGGACGAACGAGATCGGAATCCGCATCGCGCTCGGCGCCGGACAATCGAGCATCTTTCGGCTCGTGGTCGGCCAGGCGATGTTGCTCGTCGCGATCAGCATCGGCATTGGGTTGGTGGGAGCTTTCGCCGCGACGCGCTTGCTCGCCAGCCTGCTTTTCGGCGTCGGAACTTCCGATCCCCTCACCTTCGCAATCATTGTTTTGTTGATCGCGGCGGTTGCGTTCGTCGCCGCGTGGTTGCCGGCGCGGCGAGCGGCGCGGGTTGATCCGGTGATTGCTCTTCGGAGCGAGTAATTGTCATGTCGAGCGCAGTCGAGACATCCCGTTGCGCAGCGTTCGATCACGCCGCGCGATTCCTCGACTCCGCTCTGCTTCGCTCGGAATGACGTGAATATATGAACGACATCCGTTACGCTTTCCGTCAGTTCATCAAGTCGCCCGGCTTCACCGCCGTCGCCATCCTTACTCTCGCGCTCGGGATCGGTGCCTGTGCCGCGATTTTCTCGGTCGTTAACGGTGTCCTCTTGCGCCCGCTCGATTACCCGCAGCCCGAGCGCATCGTGATCATGCGCGAGACCGATCTGCCGCAGTTCCCGGAATTCTCTGTCTCGCCGCCTAACTATCTCGATTGGGAGAAACAGACGAACTCCTACTCCGCCATCGCTGCCTACAGCGGCGCGCAAATCAACCTAACGGGTGAAGGAGAACCGCAGCGGCTTGTAGGCATCAAAGCGACCGCGCGCTACTTCGACGTTTATGGAGTCCATCCGGTGCTCGGCCGGACCTTTCTGCCGGAGGAAGATGAGCCTGGAAAAAATCACGTCGCGGTCTTGAGCAATCCGTTTTGGCAACGCGTTTTCGGCGGGGACCAGAATGTCGTGGGACCACCGCTGCAACTGAATGGCGAGAGCTACACGGTCATCGGCGTCGCGCCGCCCGAGTTTGGAAGCAAGGTGGACGTCTGGATGCCGATGGCTTTCAGCGCGGCCGAGCGGAGTAACCAAGATCGCAGCGCGCATTACCTCAACGTCGCCGGCCGGCTGAATCCGGGCGTGACTGTTGCCCAGGCCGACGCCGAATTGAAGCTGCTCGCCGCGCAACTCGCGAAACAATATCCCGACTCGAACAAAGGCTGGGGCGTTTTCGTGATCTCGATGCTCGACTACAGCGTGCGCGATGTGCGCACGGTCCTCCTCATTCTTCTCGGTGCGGTCGGTTGCGTCCTGCTGATCGCCTGCGCGAACATTGCCAATCTCCTCCTCGCCCGAGCAACGGCGCGGCATCGTGAGTTATCGATTCGGGCGGCACTCGGCGCGAGCCGCCTTCGGCTGGTTAGGCAACTCCTGGTCGAAAGCGTGCTCCTTGCGCTCTGCGGTGGCGCGGCCGGCCTGCTCGTCGCGCGTTGGGGACTGGACGCCTTGCTCGCACTCGCGCCGGCCGACTTGCCGCGCACGAGCAGCATTCATCTCGATGCCACGGTCTTAATTTTTTCCTTCCTTCTCAGTGTCGCCACCGGACTCGTTTTCGGCGTCGCGCCCGCGTGGCTCGCCGCGCACACCGATATGAACGAATCGCTCAAGCAAGGCGCGCGCGGTTCAACCGACGCGCGCGGGCGTTTGCGCGGAGCGCTCGTCGTCATCGAAGTGGCGTTCGCGCTCGTTTTGTTAGGCGGGGCCGGTCTGCTCGGCCGCAGTTTCATGCGGCTGACCCATGTCGATCCCGGCTTCGAACCGGCTAACGCGACCGTCCTGCGGCTCGTGCTCCCCGAGAAAAAATACGGGAAGGACGAACAACGGGTGGCGTTCGCGAACACGCTGCACGAGCGTCTGAGTGTCTTGCCGGGAGTGCAGGCGGTGGGGCTGACCCACACCCTGCCCCTCCTTGGTGACTGGGTGATGACGCTTACGATTGAAGGCCGCCCTCCGGTCCTGCCGAGCGACTTGCCCCCGACGAATTACTACCTGGTTACGCCCGATTATTTTCGCGCCATGGGCATCGCGCTGAAACGCGGCCGACTTTTCACCGCACGCGACGACGCGAAGGCCCCGCACGTTGCGCTCATCAACGAAGCGCTCGGCCGGCAGTTTTTCCCGAACGAGGACCCGATCGGCAAACGGCTCAGCGTCAGTGGCGCCCCAGAGAACTGGAGTCAGATCATCGGGATTGTCGGCGACATCAAGCAGTACGGCGTGGAGAAGGAAACGACGGCGCAGACCTATGAACCGTTCGCGCAGAAGCCGTCCAATTCGCTCAACGTGATCCTGCGCACGAGTGGGTCGGCTGCGGCGTTGACCGGCGCGTTGCGGCCCGCGGTTTACTCGGTGGATAAAGACCAGCCGGTCGGCACCATCCGGCCGCTCGAAGAAATTCTTTCCCAGACAATCGCGAAACAGCGTTTCGCGATGACGCTGCTGACGGTTTTTTCGCTCGTCGCGCTCGTCATCGCGGCGGTGGGTATTTATGGCGTGATGGCCTACAGCGTCGCGCAGCGTCGGAGCGAGATCGGTATTCGCATGGCCCTCGGTGCGCAATCGCGCGACGTCCTTCGTTTGATTTTGAGCCGCGGCGGCAAGCTCGTCGCACTCGGCCTGCTCCTGGGTCTGGTCGCGACGCTGATCGCCTCGCGCGCGATGGGATCGATCCTTTTCGAGACGAGCGCCGCGGATCCATTCACGCTCGCGGCGGTCACGCTCCTGCTCGCCACGGTCGCTCTCGTCGCCTGTCTGTTGCCCGCTAATCGGGCGACGAAGGTCAACCCAATCGAAGCTTTGCGCGCTGAATGAAAATGCGCACTGCCGTCATGTCGAGCGAAGTCGAGACAACCCGCGGCGTTACCTCACGTTCGGCCACGGGGTTCCTCGACTCCGCTTCGCTTCGCTCGGAATGACTCTCCTTCTATGATCACCGACATCCGTTACGCCATCCGCCAGCTGATCAAGCATCCTGGTTTCACGCTCATCGCCATCTTCGCGCTCGCGCTCGGGATCGGAGCCAACACCGCGATTTTCAGCGTCGTTAATGCCGTTCTCTTGCGGCCACTTCCCTATCCCGACTCCGATCAGCTGGTCCAATTACGCGAGCGTTCGAACAGCTTTGACGCCGGGTCGGTCTGCTATCCGAACTGGATCGACTGGCGCGCGGCGCAGCGCAGTTTCACCGACATCGCCCTCATCCGTCGCGAAGGTTTCAACTTCTCCGGAACCGGCGGGACGGGCGCGCCAGAAAGACTGCAGGGCCTGCGCGCTTCTTCGAACTTCCTTTCCGTCCTGGGCTTAAACCAGCAAATCGGACGCAACCTGACGCCGGGCGACGACGTGGCCGGCGCGCCCGATGTCGCACTGATCAGCAACAAGCTCTGGCAAGAGCGTTTCGCCGGCTCGCCCACGGCGCTCGGACAGCGAGTCACGATCGACGGACTGCCGCGCCAGATCATCGGCGTTTTGCCGAGCGACTTGCGCTACGGACGGAACCCCGATGTCCTGCTGCCGCTCAGCGAAGTGCTGAAAGATCCGAATATGCAAAACCGCGGCAATCATCCCGGTTTCGTGGGGCTCGCGCGTTTGAAAAGAGGCGTGACGATCGACCAGGCGCAATCGGATTTGCAAGCGATCGCACTGGATCTCGAGGCGAAGTATCCCGACACGAACACCGGCCGGCGCGTCAATATGCGGCCGCTGTTTGAAGCGACCGTGGGCGATTATCGCGCGAGCCTGAACCTCCTCCTCGAGATCAGCATTGTTTCGCCCGACTATTTTCGCCTGATGGGGATGCCGATCCTGCGCGGACGCGGATTCAGCGCGGACGACATCGCGGGCCGGCCACGGTCCGTCGTGATCGATGAAACGTTCGCGCAGAAATTCTTTGCCGGAAAAGATCCGATCGGTCAGCACATCGACGACAATCAGAGCGACGAAAAGAATCCGCCGCCGCTTACTGTGATCGGTGTTGTTCCTCGGACGCGAAACGAAGCGCCGGGCGAAGATAATTCCGAGAAGTTGCAGTGGGTCCAGATGTACTTTTCGGGCACACAACACCCGGAGCCGAACAACACGTTGCTCATTCGCACGAGCGCCACGGACGTCGGCCCGCTCGTCACCGCCGTGAAGCGCGAGATGAAAGCGCTCGATCCCGACCAGCCCCTCGGCGTGGTCTCGACGATGGAAAAGAATGTCGCTTCCAGCCTCGCGACCCGCCGTTTGATGATGGCGCTGCTGGCCGCGTTCGCAGTGCTCGCGCTCCTGCTCGCGAGCGTCGGGCTCTACGGGGTGATGGCGCTGACCGTCACGCAAAGGACGCGCGAGATGGGAATTCGGATGGCGCTCGGCGCGGCGCGCACCAGCATTTTCCGGCTGGTGCTCGCGCATGGGATGTCCCTCATCGCGATCGGCGTGGTGGTGGGCCTGGTTGGCGCCGTCGCAGTCCGTCGAGCGCTCACTTCGCTTCTCTATGGAGTGGGTGCGCTCGATCTCGGCGCGGCCGCGGCCGCCGTCGTGTCGCTCTCGATTATCGCGGTCATCGCGTGCTGCGTGCCGGCGCGACGCGCGACGCGGGTCGATCCGATTGTCGCGCTGCGCGAAGAATAAACATCTGTCATCCCGAGCCGCGAAGACGGCGAGGGACCTCGCCTATTCAGGTGACGCGTTCGCTGCGTGGACGGCAGCAATCACATGTCCGGGGTCCCATTGTTCCCCAGTCCCTTGGCGCAAGTCGTGGTGCTTTTGCGAGGTCCTTCGCCGTCTCCGCGGCTCAGGATGACGCGGCGTGGAGCACGTTTGTGCAATCGCCGCCAGCGCGCAGCTGCTTCGCCATTCCTACGAAAGGCGCGGACAACCCGCCGGGCGGTGCCGAAGCCGGGGTCAAGATCCCGGCGGGTTGTCGCGCGAAAAATCGGCCTAGATCTGCACAAAGCAGGCGGCACACGCCGGCTGCGGAACGGTCGAAAACGAAACCTGCGTCATGCCGGCAGAGCCGTCATTGCTCCCGTTGTCGTCCGCGTCATCGGAGTCGTTGTCGTCATCATCGTCGGCGTCGTTGTCATTATCGTCGCCATCCTTGTCGCTCTTCGTTTGCGCCGCTGAGGTCGCGGCGGGCAGATCTTTCTGCGCCAGTTTTTCATAACGCTGGCGCACGTCTGGCGGCAGTTTGTCGAGGTCTTCCTTCGAGTCGACCGGCCCGCTGAAGACCAATTTCCCCTGCGGATCTTTCGCGGTCAGGAGCTTCTTGCCGTTCGAAGATTCGACGCGCATTTCGCCCTGTTCATCGTTCAAAGTGATCTGCGCTTTGGAGAGATCGATGCGCGTGGAACGCAGCGCGCCGTCGTTGTTTTTCGTCACAACGTGCAGTTCGCGCGCCTGGCGACGCATGTCCTCCGCGGCGCGGTGCGCTTCACGACGCGCATTCTGGATCGTGTCGCGGAGCCCACTGAAATCCATGTTCTTCAACTCGCTCAGCTTGCTCATGTCCATCCCGAGCATGCCGGTGTCGTGATCGCGATCGTGCCCGCTCTCCCAATGTTTCTCGAACCGCGGCCCGAACATATTGCCCTCCGCGGCCACATCGTGTTTCGCGAGTTTCACAGTGAGCTTCTGGTCCGCGCCTTTGCGCAGGACGGTGAGGGTGACGGACGTTCCTTCCGGGAAGCTGCGGATCAACTTCGAGAGCTGTCCCGGTTCCATCAGGATCTGGTCGTTCAACATTTTCAGGATGTCGTTCTGCTGCAGGCCGGCCGCGGCCGCCGGTCCATTCGGCACCACATAATCGGCGACCAACCCAAAGCCTTTCGCCAAACCGAGTTGTTCGCTCACCACTCGCGGCACGCTCGAAGTTTCCACCCCGAGCCACGTGTAGGGAGTCGCCGCTTCGCGATCATGGCCGTGGTGGTTCGGTGACAAGGGCGGGACG
>JALYZW010000284.1 GCA_030945725.1 Verrucomicrobiota bacterium
GGGTGGGGAGGGCCCGCGGGAGCTTTTTGTTCCACCGAAACCATCCAGCCCACGCCGAAGCGATCCTGCAACATGCCGAATCGCGGCGACCAGAAAGTTTTTTTCCAGAGGCATGGTCACGAGTCCGCCCTCCGCGAGGGCGTTGAAAACGCGGTCGGCCTCCTCTTCGTCGCGCACACTGATGGAGAGCGAAAAGCCGTCAAAATTCACCTCGCCATCGCACATGCCATCCGACGCCATCAAGGTCGTTTGCCCGATCCGGAAGCTGGCGTGCATGACCTGTCGCCGAAGCACTCCGGCAATTGAGGATGCGGTTGCGGGCTCTCGTTGTAACGCATCAGCAGTTGCACCTCCGCACCCACCGCCGTGCGGTAAAACGCGATGGCATCCTCGCAGTGCCCGCCGAAGAACAAATACGGTTGAACAAGCGGATTGGAGGTAGTCATGGCACGAGGTTCGGCCGCTACCTCCTCCACGTCAATTGCTTCAACGCGCCTTCGCGGACTAGTTATCCCGCCGTCGCAGCAGATAATCGAGCCCGCCCACGCGATACCAGCGATAACCATAGCCTTCCAGGATGATTCGGTGTTGCCCCGATCCGTCCGCGCTGCTGTGGTTCTCGGTCAACAGATTGACCAACAGATTACCTTCCTCGCCGACGCCAACATCAAGCAAAATTTCACGCGGCTCGCCATGGAAATTATGCACAAAGACGACGGAATTGTTCCGCCAGTCGTAGCGCAACGCGAGGACGGCAGCGTCTCGCACTCTCAGGACCGCGAAATCGCCGAAGCCGATCTCTGGCACTTCTTTCCGCATTCGAATGATGCGCTCAGTCCAATTAAGCATCGAGTCGGGATCGCGCCGTTGAATTGCAGCGTTGACTCGGTGATAACCATAAGGGCCTTCGTCAATCACCGGGTTGTTCGGCTTCGGGCACTTGGTAAAACCGCCCTGTGGCTCATCGGACCATTGCATCGGCGTGCGGGAGCAGTTCCGCTCGGGTAACGCCAGGTTGTCGCCCATCCCCAACTCGTCACCGTATCGAATGACGGGTGTCCCCGGCAGTGTAAACATCAAGCTATAAGCTAGCTCCAGCCGGCGTTGATCACCGCCCAGCATTGGTGCCAGCCGCCGACGAATCCCGCGTTCATATAGCTGCATACTCGGATCAGGTCCGAACTCCTGGAATACCTTTTGGCGCTGCTTATCTTCGAGCCGACCAAGGTCCAGCTCGTCATGATTCCGCAGGAACATCCCCCACTGCGCCGTCGCAGGTCTCGGCTTAGTGGCCTTCAAGGCTTTTACGAGCGGTCGCGTGTCGCCAGCAGCCAAAGCATAGAACAGGTTCTGGTTTACCTGAAAATTGAACATCATGTGCATTCGCTCGCCGTCATGACCGAAGTAATCCAGGTCCGTGTCCGGCAGCACGTTGGCCTCGGCTAGGACGATGCTGTCGCCCTCCCGCCATTGTAGGAACTCGCGAAAAGTCCGAAGCATTTCGAACTGCTGCTTGGGCTTCTTTACCGTCGCGCCCTTAGTCGAGATGATGAATGGGACTGCATCCATACGAAAGCCCGAGACGCCGAGCTGAATCCAGAAGCCCATGATCTGCAGAATCTCAGCCTGCACCTCGGGATTCGAAGTATTCAGGTCCGGTTGAAAATCGTAGAAGCGATGGAAGTAGTAGGCCTTCGCCTCCTTGTCGTAGGTCCAGGTAGTTGTTTGCACGCCCGGGAACACCATTCCCTTGTTCGCGCTCGCCGGTTTTTTCTTCGACCAGACATACCAATCGCGATACTTCGATTGTGGATCGCGCCGTGCCTGTTGGAACCACGAATGCTCGATTGAAGTATGGTTTACCACCAAATCGATCAGAACCCGGATACCTCGCTGCTTCGCCCCATGGGTGAACTCGACGAAATCGCCCAGCGTGCCGTAGCGCGCATCGACATTATAGTAGTCGGCCACGTCATAGCCATCGTCGCGACAGGGCGACGTCTGAAACGGCATCAACCAGATGGCCGTGACACCCAAACCATGTAGATAATCGAGCCGCCGGATGAGGCCCTTGAAATCGCCGACGCCATCGCCGTTCGCATCCATGTAGGAGCCGACTGAGAGGCAGTAGATGATGGCATTCTTGTACCAGAGATCGTTGATCATAAAGGAGAGGCCGATTCTATCACCATCACGCACGTTCGGACATCTCCGCTTTGACGCGTAGCGAGAAATTGAGCTGACCGTCGGTCGTCGACCCTATATGTCACGGACATGGGGGGTGTGATTGTCATTGTAGCTTATCGACCAAAGCCCGGCCGAGAGCGTGAACTTCTGGCTCTCGTGCGGAGTCGCGTTCGACGAGGCGCACGAGAATCCGAGAGTCCTCGCGATGTGGCAAAGGTTCTTCAACCATTGTGACTGCGTTCCGCTCAAACCGTGGCTGAGGCAACAGAGATGTTCGCGGGCTTCCAACCGCTCGAATGATTTCCCTCTAGCACGAATACTTCGGCTGGCGCGGGCTCCGCTAACGCACGGATCAACTGTCGTCGGCCACGAGATACACCGTACGTCGCCGCCGATGCACGGCGCGGGACGTTCGAAGGATCGGGTAAAGAAGAAGATAAGTCAGGCTGCTCCAGTTCTGAATGGGCGGTACGCATGCGAGGGAAGCCGCCAGTAAGCCGGTCGCAATCAGAGTTAGAAGGCGAAAAATCTGGTAGCGCGTATCAAATCTCTCAAGCCTGGTTAGCTCCAACGCTTCGCGCAATCGATAAGCATGCAGATAAAGGAGCATCAATGCGAGGTAAACAGCAGCGAATCCGAGGCCGTAGATGACCAGCAGCGTTGAATACTCCGTGCGTTTCATTGCGACGGAAGCGGTTGGGCCTCCGAAAAGGATGCCGGTAATGCTAAAATTAAAGAGGAACTTGAGTGGGTAGACGTAGAACAGAACCAGGAAAAGCATGACGCAGGTGAGGAAACGAGTCGTGCCATCGTCAAGTCCGTAGCGGCGGCAATAGCGATAGTGACTATTCCAAAGCAGGGCAAGAAAGAGAAACAGAGAGCGAAAGCGGGAAAGCCTCGCATCGTAGCGATCAGCTCAGTAAACGTCTTCGGCACGTCGAGGGAAACCACCAGCAAGGTGAGCGCGAACCCGAAGACCGCATCACTGAACGATTCGAGTCGCATGACCTCGCGTCCGCGCATCCGAAAACCCACCAGGTCGGGAGATTGGTCTGAGTGGGTGGGGAGGGACATGTTCCGATTACATATCTCGCGGGGTAGAGCTAGACAAGAGCTAAGCCACTCTGCCGACCCGCAGCGTAGATCGACGAAAAGATTTCTCTCGCGGAATCGGCCGCGGCCCGCTAGGTCAGCGCTTGTGTAGTCGCTGCCTCGTCTTGGTGCTTTTGCTCGCTCATGCCTTCCTATGTTTGCTCCCGCCGAGCCGTCGCGGTACGACGATCCTCGGTGTATCCGCGAGTCGCTCTCGGGCTCGTTGGTCGGGACAGTCGCGATGACTAAACTAATCGACCTGAGTCATACCGTCGAGGACGGCATGGTGACCCTACAAAGGACTACCGGCGCCGATTGTGTGCGATTACCTGAGCCGCGTTAATTCGCGCGCAAAGTACGCTCCTGGGACGGAGTTCTATATCGGTAAGATCGAGATGGTGGCGAATACCGGGACGTACGTCGATAGTCCCTTCCATCGCTACGCCGACGGAAACGACCTTTCCGAGCTCCCTCTCGAGTCACTCGCTAATTTGCGCTGCGTTGTCGTGCGCGTCGTGGAACGTGACGGAAGGGCAATCGATCGAGCGCCTCTAAATCAGGACCTGCGCGGCGCGGCGCTCTTGTTTCATACTGGATGGGACACTCATTGGCGGACGGATCAATATTTCGAAGGACATCCTTATCTGACGGGAGCCCTTGCGGCGCATTTGGTCGTTGCCGGCGTAGCGTTGGTTGGCATCGATTCCTTCAATATCGATTGCACAGATGGCGGCGAACGCCCGGTTCACTCGACTCTGCTCGGCGCGGGCATTCCAATCGTCGAACACCTGTGCGGACTGCAAGCTTTGCCTGAAACGGGGGCACGCTTTTATGCGGTGCCGGTAAAGGTTAAAGGAATGGGTACCTTCCCTGTCCGTGCCTTTGCTTCGATATGATCCGCTGCGGAGCGAGGCGAAATCGTCGATCTCGGCAAAGACGGCTCCGCCGGCGGGATTGAGCGGCGGATCGCCTGCTTAGTGCTTACGGAATTGCTCGGTGACCTGCGCCACGATCACGCCGAACTTTCGAATCGTCGTGTGATTTACCATCGTCTTGCCGTCGGGTTGCAAATACATCCACTGACTCAGGGCGACATTGGCAAGCGGGTTCCCTGGGGAGAGCGCAAGCGTGAAGCTCCAATGGAAAACGTTGCCGTACGCTTCCCCCTTGGTGATCCCGATGATGTCGTTCGCGGTCGCTTCGTAATGGTGAAGGTCGCGCTTGTGAATGCGCCATGAACGATGCTGCGGTGCGCTGCCACCCAGAAAAAGATCCTGCTCGAGCCGCAGCGTACCTCCTTCCCATTGCCCGGTTGTTTCTGTTCGTACCACCTGTTTGGGCGTCCCTCCGCGATTTTCCTTTACCCGAACGAACTGGTGCGTCCGCTAAAGAATTTCGTCGGTTCAAATTCTGGCCGGCCCCGTTCGAACTCGGAGACATTCATCGCCGCGCAGCCGGTGAGCGGGACGACAACGCAGAAACAGACAACGCGGAATGAGAGTGCCATGCAGTGAACAGCAGCTGAAATTGCGGCGGCGTCAGCGTTCGTTTGTTGCCTGGTTCCGGTGGTCGGCCTCAGCGACGAATCGGATCCGGCCAATGGATGTGAGGAGTTACGCGTCGGAATTGGAAGTGAGGCCTATCAGTCCCACCTCAAAGCCATTCCTTCACCTTAGGCCAGAGTTCAGCGAGCGGCACCTTCAAGTCGTGGCAAAGGAAAAGGTGCTGGCGTTGCTCCCACGGCATCGCCCACGGACTGCTTTCGACTACTCCAAGATCTTCCACGGTTTGGAACTGCTCCCGTTCCTCCCCGTTAACCGAATCGATGATCAGCATCAGCTCGCCGGTGCGATCGCGCGGGCCCCAGAGATAGTAATTCTGGTGGCCACAAATAGCCGGCGGCAGACCGTAGCCGGGCCCGAAGAAATCGACCGCGCCGGCCTGACCATAGTTCTGGCAGAAGATCGCGACGCGGCTTTGATCGGCTGGCGCCAGTTTCTGATAGGCTCGCGCAACGCTCCGCACCAGTTCTTCCCAGCCAAACTGATCGGCGAACAATTGAGGGAGCGCGGCGGTATGTGACTTCTCTGTTCGCGGCGGCTCGAAGTGAATCGCGCGCATGTAACCGAGCAGCTTCTCGGGCGGGAGAATCGGAAGGACAGTTGGCGCGACAAGCGCGGCGACAGCAATTATCGCGGTCACTAATGCCGGTTTGATCCAGCGAAACCGGACCGCGCAAAATCGTTCCACTGCCACCCCGCCGGCAGCGAACAGCATCGGGTAAACGGGCGCGAGGTAGTAGTGCTTCCCTTTCAGCACGATGAATTCGAAAAGCGTCACGAGATAGGCGATCCCGAGCAGACGGTAACGACGGCCGTCTCGGGCCAGAAGTAACCAGAGAAGGCCGCCGAGCCAAAGCGGCAGCGCCGCGGGGTTCATGATCAGGATTTGCTGAGCAATAAACTGGCCGGGGCCGAGCACGACATTTTTATCGCTGCGCGCGACATTGCGCAGTAGCTCAAGCGTGGCCCAATGGTGCCGGACTTGCCAAAGGATGTTCGGCAACGCGACCGCCAAGGCGATGACACCGCCAAGCCAAATCCACGGTCGGACAAGGTGACGGCGTTCCGGTGTCGCAAGCAACGCCACGACGATTCCCACGCCGAAGAAAGCGAACGAGTGTTTGTTCTCGACTCCGAGACCGGCGGTGAGGCCGAACGCGAGCCAGAGTCGCGGTGAAGCGCCGTTGATGATGCGGGCGAGCAGGTAGATGCAGCCCATCCAGAAGAGCGGCTCGAAGACATTCATGGAATAGAAATTCCCCACGCCCAGATAGATCGGCGCAGCCATGGCGGCGACGCACGCGAGAGCGGTCGCCCACCAGCGGCCGCCGAGTTCGCGCGTGAGGCAACCGGTCAGCGCCACGGTGAGCGCGCCCGCGATCGCAGGAAGTAGCCGCAAGGCGAAGAGCGACTCGCCGAAAATTACGCTCTGCAGTCGCAGAGTCCACGCGCAGAGCGGCGCCATATCGACATAACCGGAAGCGAGGTGCCGACTGCAGGCGATGTAGTAGAGCTCATCGCGGAAGTACCCGTAGCGGCCGTTCGTCACGAGGTGGATGAGCAGGGTCGCGAACGCGAGCCCGACGGTGATTTTTGTGCCTAACCGTGCTTCCGATGAAGCATCATCATCGTCCACCAGGTCAGTGCGCGGGGAGGGGAGTGGTGGCCGATCGTTCACGAGAATAAGATGATGCGGCGATTACCTTTGGATTCAAAATCCCGAAACGTTGGTGGCAGGTCCGAGCGAGGTAAGCCAGAGAATTTACTCCATGTAAATTGCTGCCATCACTTTTCCCAATCTCGACCAGTGCCGTTTGGCGCAATGTCACGCGACTTTGACCGCGAAAGGGCGGTCGGCAGACAAGTTGAACAAGTTTCGCCGGGGGATTTGTCGGCGGAGCCATCAGGATTGCATAAGGTTCCGCAGTGGTGGCCAATGATTGCCGGGAATTCGGACAAAACTCAGAGCGTTGTGGTTTACGCCTCGACGAAGGATAGCAGAGAAGCGGGGCACTCGTTAGGCGAACAGATTGCCACCCAGCTCGGAGGCAGGCAACCTGACGCGGTCGTCCTGTTTGTCTCGCCCAAGTATGATGCCGCTGCACTTGTTGCGTGCGTCAGCGAGCGCACCGGCGCGAAGATCATTGTCGGTTGCTCGTCCGCCGGGGAGTTCACGAATGACCCCAATGGGGAGGGGAACGCGTGTGCGGTGGCCCTTCGTTCCAAGTCCCTGCAGTTCGCTGTCGGAATCGGCCGCGGAATTAGTACGGATCGGCGCAAAGCGGCGGCCGATATGGTGCGGGACTTTCGCTGCGGGCAGGAAGGGTCGAACGAGTATTGTTCCGCCTTGACCTTGACCGATGCGCTTGCTGGTCACGCGGACGAATTGATCGAGGAATTGACGCTCAAGACCGGCGGCAGTCACCAGTTCTTTGGCGGAGGTGCGGGTGACGACGCGAACTTTAAACGCACGCAGGTGTTTGTGGGGGGGCGAGACTGCGAGCGATGCAGCCGTCGCTCTCGAGATCATTTCGGAAAAGCCGATTGGCATCGGCGTCCGTCATGGTTGGAGCCCGGCCACTGCGCCGATGCGGGTGACCGAAGCTCACGGTGCGGTCCTCGTCAGCCTGAACGCCTCGCCTATTCTCGACATTTTCCGCGAGCATGCCGAGACGACGGGCCAAAAATTTGAGGTTCAGGACCCAATGCCGTTTTTCCTTCATAACATTCTTG
>JALYZW010000188.1 GCA_030945725.1 Verrucomicrobiota bacterium
AGGGAAATGTGCGTCCGCGTCGGAAACGGAATGCGGACGCGCGGCCGGTGACGAGTGCATTAATCAATGATTTGCAAGCGCGCTTGCAGGAACATCTCGGCACGAGGGTGACCTTGCAGCACGGCGACAAACGCGGCCGGATCGAGATCGAGTATTATGGCGACGACGATCTTCAGCGGGTGCTCGCCGCGATCGGTTTGCCGGAGAGCGAGAGCTAACGGCGCAGCGCCAGCCATGCGCGCCAACCTTCGGTTCCTCGCCTGCGCGGCCTACTTGTCACTCTTCGCTGGGTGCAACGCCAAACCGGTGGCGACGCCGGAAATCTGGCGCGAAGTTTCGGGTGAAAAAGCGCTGGAACATGTGCGCGTGTTGGTGGCCCTCGGCCCTCGGCCGCCGGCCTCGGCCGCGATCGAAGCGTCGCGTGTTTACCTGACGAAACAGCTCGAACTCTTCGGCTGGCGCGTCACGCGACAACAGTTCGACGACGATACGCCGCGAGGCCGGGTCGCCTTTGTTAATTTGATCGCGACGTTCGAAAAATCGGCGCGCTCCGCGGCGGCACCATCGTTTTTGCTTTGCTCACACTACGACACGAAAACCTTTGCGACCGCGCGCTTCGTCGGCGCGAATGACGGCGGCTCGAGCACGGGTTTGCTGGTCGAGCTGGCGCGAGTCCTCGGCGCGCATCCCGACCTCGCCGCGAAGGTCGAGCTGGTGTTCTTCGACGGCGAAGAAGCGTACGTCCATTTCACCGAGACCGACGGACTTTACGGCAGCCGTTATTTTGCGAAACAGCTGGCTGCAGAGAAACGCACGCAGCAGTTCCGAGGCGGAATTTTGTTCGACATGATCGGCGATCGGTCGCTTGACGTGACATTGCCGCCGGACTCGCCGCCGGACCTCGCGCGCGGAATTTTCGCCGCCGCCGAGGCGTTACAATTGCGGAGCCATTTCAGCTATTTTGATCGCGACATTCTGGATGATCACTCGCCGCTGAACGCCGCCGGCATTCCGACGATCGATATCATCGATTTCGATTTTCCGTGGTGGCACACGCCCGACGACACGCTCGATAAGCTGAGCGCGGAAAGCCTGAAGACGGTCGGCGCGGTCGCTGCGCGCTACCTCGCGGAAGGCGCCTTGAAATGAAGATCGTGATGCGCGCGGCAGCGTTGTTCGGGGCGTGCGCGCTCGGAATACTCCTCAGTTTTTCGCTCTGCCGGTCGATTGCTTTTCGCGATCAGGTCGCGCGCATTTTTCATCGCGGCCACGTCGTCGCGATGACGCAGGGAAAGGCGATCTACGAGACCGACGCGGATCGCGAGGCCGGAGAGACTTTGCGCGGAATTGTCATCCGCGAAAATCTGCGCGTCGCAGCCGCGCACGAGCGAGAGAATTCGACGGACGTTGAGCGCGAGTTCGATCTCCTGCGGTCGCAGTTTGGGAATGAAAAACTGTTCCGCGAAGCGATGCGGGGCAGCGATTTGACCGACGATGCGCTAAAGGAACGCATCGCGGACGAACTGCGCGGCCGGGCCTGGCTTGAAAATCAGGTGGGCGGGAACGCCGCCGATTTGACGGAGGCGGACTGCCGCGCGTTTTACGCTGCACATCAGGATTTCTTCGGGCTGCCCATTCGCTTTCGCGCGGCGCATCTCTTCCTCGCGGCGCCCGATGGTGCGCCGGACGAAGTGGTGAACGCGAAAGCGGCTGCGATCGCCGCATTATCAGAACGTCTGGAACGCGGCGCGGATTTCGCGCAGCTGGTCGCAGAAGCATCCGAGGATGAAGCGACGAAAACGCGCGGCGGCGATCTCGGCTTTTTTTCCGCGTCGCGAATGCCGCCGGAATTCATCGCCGAAGTCGCGCAGCTGAAACCCGGCGAGACCGGCCGGCCATTCCGATCGCACCTTGGTTATCACATTGTGCGGCTGCTGGAGACAAAGCCGGCGGAGGCGTTGCCGTTTGAAGCGGCTCGACGGGAAATAGAGGCCGCGTTGCGGACGGAGAAACGAAATCGCGCAATTGCTGCGCTCTCCAAATCGCTGAGCGGCGCGCAATATTTCGACGGACAGAATTGATTCGCCGAACTTGGGGTTGCGTCGCCCGCTGTTTCCCGTGATTTTCAGCGGCGCTGGGAAAAACTTTGACTCTTAAACCTGTAACATCGCGCCGCACGCGGAGGAACGTCGGCGTCATCGGCCTCGGCATCATCGGATCGCGCGTCGCGGAAAACCTGCGACACCGCGGGTTCCACGCGTTCGTCTGGAATCGGACGCCGCGGCCCGTCCCAAATTTTGTCGGCTCGCCGGGCGAGGTCGCGGAGCTGTGCGACATCGTGCAGATCTTCGTCTCCGATGACGACGCGTTGCTGCAGATGATCCATCGGATGATGCCGAAACTGACGCCGCGTCATATCATCCTGGCCCACTGCACGGTGGCGCCGGATACGATGCGCGCCGCGGCGGAAATCGTGGAGCGACGAGGTGCGCGCCTGCTCGATGTGCCATTCACCGGCAGCAAAGGCGCGGCCGAGAAAGGCCAACTGATTTATTATGTCGGCGGCGAGGAAGCGGCCATTCGCGAGGCGCGGCCGGTGCTCGAAGCGACGAGCAAGCAGATTGTGGAGATCGGCGCGGTCGGCCAGGCGAGCGCGATGAAGATCGCGACCAACATCATCACGGCGGCTGTCGTGCAAGGCGCGGCGGAAGCGCTCGCGCTGGTCGTTGATGCCGGATTGTCGCCGGAGAAGTTTCAGGAAGCGATGCAGGCGAACGGAAGCAACTCCGCCACGATGGAGATGAAATTGCCGAAGATGCTGGCAGGCGATTTCGCGCCGCAGTTTTCGGTGAAGCACATGTTGAAAGATATGAACATCGCCAGCCGGCTCGCGCGGATCGCCGGCTTCGAACTCGGCGTCGCGGATGCGGCCCGGCGCTCGCTCGTCGCGGAGGATCGAGAGGGCCGCGGGGACGCGGATTATTCGTCAATTCTGCGCACTTATTTCCCCGACGGGCTGCCTGCCGCACGGGCGTCCGATCCATCGAATGGGGCAGGGGACGACCAGCCGGTTTTCACCGGGCTCGATGAAACGCCGCGGCCGAAGTCCGCTGCGGTCGAGGAATCTTCGAGTCGGCCCGAGGAGAAGAAAATGGATGTGGGCCTGCCTCAGGATGGAACGGGAACATCTGCCGAGACGAGCGTGGACGTTGCGCACGAAGCGGCAGATGCCGGACCAATCGGCGACCGGGAGCGGGCGACGGACTCGGAGATTGGCGAATCGCCAGCCGCGGCGGAATCGATTGTTGCAACCGAGAAAAGCGCTCCGGCGGAAGCAAAATCCGCCGATGCCGAAAGCGACATTCTTGGCGAAAGGGCAGTTGTTCCTCCGGTGGAAGAAATTGTTCCAGTTGACGTGGCTGAAGATCGACCGGCGCAAGCGGAGACAGCGCCAGCCGACGCAGCGAACAGCGACGAAAGCAGCGAGAAGCACGCAGCCGCTCCGCCCGACGAAGCGCGGATTCCAGCGGAGGAGCACGGCGAACCCGCGGGCATGTTCCGCCGGTTGTTCCGGCGAGGGTCGGACGATTGAGCGCCGCGTCGGCGCCGGAAGATCGCGCGCTCGGGATCGACTTGTCCAGCCGCGCGAAGCTGCTCGTCGGCGGATCGGATCGGCAGCGCTACCTCAACGGGCAGCTTACGAACGACATTCGCAAAGCTTCCGGCGACATCGCGATTTATGCCGCGATCCTGAACGCGAAAGGCCGGGTCAACGCGGATGTTTTCGTGACTGCGGCGGGAGACGATTTCCTGCTCGATGCCGAAGCGGAGTTGCGCGAGGCGATCGCCGCGCGCCTCGAGCGTTACATCATCGCGGATGATGTGAAGATCGAAGACGTGACGACGCATTTTGCGTTGTTTCATGTCATCGCGGCGGAGGCGCCTCTGGTGACCAGCGCTGTCCGCGTGACGCGCGCCAATCGGCTCGGCGCAGACGGCTACGATATTTGGGTTCTCGCCGCGGATCGGGAGCGCGCACTCCAAGAGCTGAAGTCAGCCGTCACGCTGCTTTGCGCGGATGAGGCGGAACGATTGCGGATCGAACGCGGAGTGCCGCGGTGGGGTCGCGAATTAACCGAGGAGATTATCCCGGTCGAAGCAAACCTGGAAGCCGCCGCGCTCGACTACGCAAAAGGCTGCTATATCGGGCAGGAAGTCATTTCGCGCATGAAGATGTCGGGCCAGACAAACAAGCGACTCGCCGGCCTGATCTCGGTGAACGCCGAGCCGCTCGCACTGGGCTCGCGTCTTTTCTCCATGACGGACGAGAAGGAAGCCGGCTGGGTGACGAGCGCGACCCGGAGCCGGCGGCTCGGGAAGGAGATTGCGCTGGGTTACGTGAAGCGGGGTTTTGGAGCGGTCGGCCAGGAACTGCGCGCTCTTTCCCCTGCAGCGTCGTCAACGGGATCCGTCGTGGTCGAAGTCGCCGAGCTGCCGTTCCGCTAATTCTTCGGCCACACAACGCGTTTGACCCGCTGCGCGGCGAAACCGTAACGTGCCCGCCCCGACGAACCCAGACCGCCATGGCAAAAATCAGCATCAAGAAAGTTCCGTTGACCTTCAGCCGGGGAGACCATCGTGCGACCAGTCGAGAGCTCGATCTTGAAATTGATGACCGCGAATTCGTGGTGCTCGCCGGGCCAGCGGGTTGCGGCCACACGTCGATCCTGCGCATGATCGCGGGTCTCGACGATATTCCCACGGGCGAAATCTTGATCGGCGAACGGCCCGTAAATGATGTGCGGCCCGAAGCCCGCGATGTCGCGTTTGTGTTCCGCGATGGAGCGCTCTACCCAAACCTCGACGTTCGCGAAAACATCGCTTTCGGATTGAAACTGCGGAAGTTTTCGGAAACGGAAATCGAGCGGCGAGTCGCGGATGCGGCCGCGGCGCTGGCGATCGAGCCGCTCCTCGCACGGAAACCGGCCGGGCTGACCGATGACGAGCGCATTCGAGTCGCATTCGCGCGGGCGATCGCGAAGCGCGCGAAAGTCTACCTCTGCGCTGACCCGCTCTCTGCCGTCCGAGGCGAGGCGCGGACCGTGCTGCGCGCGCAGCTCAGGGCGTTGCACCACCGAATCCAGGCGACGATCGTCTACGCCGCAGGCGACGCGGTCGACGCGCTGGCGCTCGGCGATCGGCTGGTCGTGATGCACGATGGGGCCGTCGAGCAGAGCGGCTTGCCCGCGGAAGTTTACGGACACCCGACCAATGTTTTCGTGGCCGGGTTTCTTGGAGATCCGCGGATGAATTTCGTGCCTGGAACGCTAAAGCAGGAGCGAGACGCGCTCGTCTTCAGCGAGTCCGAGGGGGGGACCATCGTCGTCCGGCTTCCGCGATCAGACGGCCCAGCGGCCGAGAATTTTGTCGGCGGCGAGGTACTGCTGGGGGTTCGCCCAGAGGATGTTCGGCTGGTCGAGTTCGACAAAACCGGGGAGCACGACGCGGCAAGGTTCCGCGGCATCGCCGAGGGTGTCGAGGAAACAGGCGGAGAGATGCGCCTCTGGCTCAATACCGGCGCGCATACGCTGGTCTGCCGCACGAGCGGCGGATTCCAAGCCGTCAATCCCGGCCGCCGGGTGCAAGCCGAGTTGAATGTTTCGAAGGCACACCTCTTCGATCCGATTTCCGGTAGGCGGCTCCTGTGATCTAGTAACTCTCAGCCTCATTGGAAGTTGGGAATAATTTCCATTGCCTTTCCAAACCGACCGCGGGTAATGTCGAGCCGTCACCGCCAGAATCCTGCCCATGAACCAACAACTACTCTCAGAAATCGGCCGCACCCAGCGCCTCGAAATTCTCAATATGCTGAAGCGGACGAAGGGCTTGTCGGTCAACGAACTCGTCGCGAAAATGAAGATGAGCTACATGGGGATCAAGCAGCATTGCCTCACCCTCGAGCGCGATGGATACCTCGACACGTGGCGTCGTCCGCAGAAAATGGGCCGGCCGGAAATGGTCTATCGGCTCACCCGCCGCTCCCACGATCTTTATCCGTGCGATAGCAACGACTTCACGCTCGAGCTGCTCAAATCGATCGGGGAAATTCACGGGGCGAACGCGCCGGAAAAATTGCTCTTCAGCGTCTTCGAGCGGAAGTCGGCCGCGCTGAAGGAACGGTGTGTCGGCGACACGGTTCGCGACCGCGCCAAGTGGCTCGCCCAAGAGCGCGAGAAAGAAGGATTCATGTCGCAATACATGGAAGACGAGAAGGACGGCGGGCCGCAAATCATGGAGTGCCACTCGCCGATCATGAACCTGCTCGATCAGTACCCGACTATCGCGCGATTCGAACAGGATCTCGTGAGCAATGTCCTCGGTGTACCGGTTCGCCGCGAAGAATCGCGCGTCTCCGGCCTCTACGAGAGCATTTTTTACTTCGCGGTTTAAGCTCGAACGGGTCCTTCCCCCCGCCGTTATCCCGAACGCAGCGCAGCGGAGTCGAGGGACCCCGCTGCCACGTTGATGGTTTTGATA
>JALYZW010000329.1 GCA_030945725.1 Verrucomicrobiota bacterium
AGGCCGACCAGCACAAGCGTGATGCCGCACCAGCGCCGCGGCGTAATCAGTTCGCCGAGAAAAATCCACGAGGCGAGCGGGACGAGAATGTGAACCACGTTCGACAATGGAAATGCGACGGTTAGCGGCAGGTGTTTCAAGACATAAAGCCAGCTGAGAAAACTCAGGATCACAAAAACAATTCCGCACCAGACCCAGACCGAACCGAGCCCGCTCAGACCGGTCCACGCAAGCCGCTGCGAAGTGTGCGCGGTCTCGTTTGCGCCGCGTTTCAGGAGCAACTCGGACGCGGTCACGAGCAGCGCGCCGAAGAAAACCTGGAACCACGGATTCGCGAGACCGAGCGATCGAATGCGCATCAGGATGCGCGGTAACGGCGCAACGCGGGATCCGACTTCGCCGGGGCAAAAGCGGGCGCGACCCATCCGAGTGCAGCGTTCAGGATCGGCGAGGTGTGGCGCACGTAGATATCGACCGGCTCCGGCTGGAGCCGAAGATGCAACTTCGGATCGTAATTGAAAGGCGCGCTGTGATACGTGCGCAGGCCATGCGCGAGCGCCCACTCGAGCAGATCGCGAAACGTGACGTAGTAGAGATTCAGTTCGTGCGCGACCGAGTAGTCCAACCCGATATCGTTGTCGTAAATCGCGTCCCGCCAGATCGTACAGAAGCTGAATGCGACCGCTCGACCGCCCTGTCGCCAGATGAAAAAGCGGAACCGCTCCGGCATCCGGCGACTCGCCTCGACGAAATATTCCTTGGTGAAAATCTCGAAGCTGACGTCGCTGCGTCCCGCAACCGCGAGATAAAGCGGGTAAATTTCGTCGATCACGTCGCGGCAATCGTCAGTCACTTCGAGTTTGATGGCCGGTTTGGCTTCTCCTGCTTTGCGCAGCTTCCGACGCAGACCTTTCCGCGTGATTTTGCCGAGCCGTCGCTGCATGTATTCGTCGAAGGTGGAGAAATCGAGTTCGAGCTTCATGGGTGGAAAACTCGGGAGCCTGCAGTAGCCGGTGGAGGTCAAAGGCGCGAGAACTTCCCGAAATTCCGCGGGGAAATCCTTCACCGTGATGAGCGAGATCCGCTCGCGCTTCGCCACGGCGAGCAAGCCCTCTCCGAGCAGCGCTGCCGCTTCAAGTGAATCGGCGCCGGCGATCACACCGAGTTTTCCGTCGCCCACCAGGCAGCCAGCCATCAGCATCCGGGTTCGCAAAAATCGAGGGGCCAGACGGCGGAATGCCTTTGCGATCTGTCGAACGATTGCGCCGGAAGATGCGGTCAGATCCTGGTCCGCGATGATCAGGGGTTGCAGCGCGACTGCGACGCGGGCCGAGCCGCGCATCAGGAGGTAACGATACGAGAAATGGCTCGTCATCGTTTCCTCGATCAATCGGTAGTATGCGAAATCCTTCGGGCTATCGCCGAACGTGGCCGCCCAAATTTCTGCCGGAACGTCAGTCGAGCGCGCGAAGAGCTCCGCGGATCCGGAGCGCAAACGGAAATCAGGACGGGCCCGCGCGCCGACGGGCGCTGCGGAATCGATGACCAGCGGCGCGGCGAGAATGTCCCCGCGCGCGTTCAAAGCTGGTGCGCGTTCGGAAACTGCAACAGCACCGGGTCGTGCCGCGTCGGCCCGAGAAACTTGACCGCGCGCCGAAAGATCGGATTCACGAAGGCGGCCGTGTGCATCACGTAGAGATCGAGCGGCATGAGATCACAACCGAGATGGAGTTTCGGGTGATAATTCAGCGGGCTGCTGCAATAACAATCGAGCCCCTGCTCGAGCGACCACTTAATGATGTCGCGGAGGGTATAGAAATAAAGATGGAGATCGAGCGCGACGCTGTAATCGAGACCGAGATAATCGTCGTAAATCGTTCCGGCGTTGACCATGCAAAGGCTGAACGCGACGACTTTGCCGAGCTGACGCCAGATGAAAAAACGGGTCCGCTCCGGCATCTGCTGGCCGAGACTGCAAAAATAATCCTTCGTCAGGCGCTCGAATTTGAGCTGCGATCGCTCGTGGACCTGGGTGTAAAGCGGATAGACCTCCTCGACGTACGGGGTCACGTCTTTCACAACCTCGAGCTCGATCGGCGCCGCTTTTTCGGTCTTGCGAAATTTGCGCCGGAGATCTTTCCGCGTCGATTTCCCGAGGCTGTTCAGGTAGCCGTCAAAATCTGCGTAAGGGAGAAGGAGTCGTGTCATCGGCATGCTCGCGACGCGGGTGTAGCCGTTGTTTGAAAAGCTGCGCAGCGTGTCCCGATAGCGCGCCGGGAAATCCTTCAAAACAACGAGCGAAGCCTTGCACCGGCGCGCGTAGATTTTCAGGCTGGCGTGCAGCGCTTCGGCGACCCATTCCTCGTCGTCCGGCAGACACGCGCCGAGATGTCCCTCACCGGCGGCGCAGCCAACCATGAGGACGCGCATGGTGAGGAAACGCGGGAACGCGCGACGGACGAGCGCGATCGCCGATCGAATTTTCCCGGGGACGCCTTCCGCGATGTTTTGCTGGACAAAGAAGAGGGGCTGAACGGCCCGCACCTTTCCGGAATGATCCTCGATCATCAGGTAGCGATGCTCGAAGTCGCAGGCGAGCGTCTCTTCGATGATTTCGTAGAAGCGGTGGTCCTTCACCTTCCCGCGGAACGCCTGGCGCCAGGCGTCGGAGTTCTGCAAGTAGGCGCGATCGACCGCGCGCACGATTCCCTCCGGAACGGGGATATTAGAGTCTCGATGCATCACTTTCCCAGGAAGGGTGAAATCCGTCTCACGCCGGGACATAGGTGTAGCAGTTAGCGTCTTGTTTCTCAAGCCGGCCGGGTCGATTCCGACTCACCTTCGGCCTCGTGCGACTCGCCGGACGCCGTCTGGGCGATGAAGTTTTGCACTTTGAGCACGCCGCTCCGGATGTGGAGGTCGCGCTGCGGATAGGGAATTTCGATCCCGGCCTCGCGCAGTTTCTCCTCGATGAGGAAATTCAGATCGCTCTTGAACCTCCGCGGGCGATGGCTCATCTCGCTGCTCCAGACCACTAGTTCGAAATCAATCGAGCTGTCCCCAAATTTTTCGAGAAAAACGCTCGGCCCCGGATCCTGCAATGCCTTCGGATGCGCTTGTCCAGCTGCGATCAGCGCTTCGCGGACCTTCTTTACGTCGCTGCCGTACGCGACGCCGATCGGTACTCGGAAACGCACGCGCGGATCGCCGAACGTCCAGTTCGTGACGGGCGAGTCGATGAACTTCGTGTTCGGCACGATCATCGCGATGTTGTCATTGGTCAGGATCACCGTGCTGCGCGCGCGGATGTGCGTGACCTGGCCGGCCAGCCCGGCGACCTCGACGCGGTCGCCGATGGTGATCGGACGTTCGGCCAAAATGACGAGACCGCTGATGAAGTTGCTCGTGATGTTCTGTAATCCGAACCCGATGCCGACTCCGATCGCGCCGGCGAAAACGGTGAGCGCGCCGAGATTAATTCCCGTGTTCTGCAGGACGACGATCACTCCGATCACGAGGACGGCATTGCTCGCGATCTGCGAGATCGCGTACTGCAGCGAGCGGTCGAGCCCGCTGTTCACGAGCAGGCGGGTGAAGAGAAAACGCTTGGTGTGTGACGCAATCCAGAAGACGGCGACCAACAAGGCGACGAGCAGAAAGATCTGGATCAGGCTGACCGGCAAGCCCGGCAGCGGTGCGCTCCACGCCAGCGGCACGCCCGCCGCATTGACCGCTGTGACGAAGAAGAAAACGAGGGCCACGATGCTGAGGATCGTGGTCACGATCGCGATGAAATTCGGGCTGAGCTTGAGCCGACTCAGCAACCGGCGGACGAATTTGCTCTGCAGGAGCCGCGCGAGCAGGACGCCCACGAGGAATAGGCCGACGAAGGCGGCGAGACCGAGGACCGAGACGTAGTGTTCGCCGAGGCGGAAGAGCGGCTTCTGGAAGACGAGGTAAATCACTACCTTGTGTTACGCCGGCCGGCGCGCCGCGCGATGTCTAAAACAAAAAACACGGCCGAAGCCGTGTCCCTGCAACTTCAGCGCGAGATGCGCTGCAAGATTTGGTCGCTACTGTTTGGAGGCCTTCTCTTCGATGTACTTCACAACGTCGCCAACGGTCTGAAGTTTCTCCGCATCTTCATCCGGCACCTCGACCGAGAATTCTTCTTCAAACGCCATCACCAACTCCACGATATCGAGCGAATCCGCGCCGAGATCTTCGATAAACGACGCCTGCGGGGTGACTTGTTCCGGATTCACACCGAGCTGCTCGACAATGATGTCCTTCACCTTCTCTTCAATCGGTTTGTCGCTCATAAATTTCCTTGGTTCGCGTTGGTTGCGCGGGCATTCCATTACCCACTGCCGGCACGGTTGGCAAGTAAATGAATTCGTTGCCTTGTCAATTCTTTTTGGGGTGCGTTTCAGGGCTGCAAAACGCGTCCGGCGGTTTACTTCGCGTGACCTTGGCGTAGAGAGAACGGATGTCTTCTGAGACAACGCCAGCCGACTTGCTCGACCTGAAAATGCTGCCCGCCTGGGCCAGCGAAACAGCGCGTCCGAATGATTACGCGAACTTTCAGGGCGAAGAATTTTCACCGAACGACCGTCGCGAACGGGGACGTGACGATCGGCGGGAACGCAGGCCGCGCCCGCCTCAGTCTCGTGACGGAGGACGTGACCGAAAAGACCGTCGTCCCCGGCCGGAACAACGGCGAGATGACGATCGTCCGCAGCAGGCTTACCGCGAGCGGCCACCAGTCGCATTGCCGGCCGTGGCGGTGCGTTTTCTGCCGCGCCCGCCCGCCTTCGCCAACGTCGCCGAGCAGATCAAGACGGGTTCCGTTGCGTATTCGGTGTTCGCTCTCGCGCGCCTCTTTCTGGACAAGCCGGAACGCTACAATGTCCGGCTGCAGCCAAGCGAAGGAAGAAGCCTCTACCAACTCGGCGAAGACGGCCCAATCGCGGCCGATCGCTCCATTTTGGAGAGCTCCGCTTTTGCGCAAACGCGCGACGATTTTTTCGCTGTGGAAACAACGCAGACGGAGCCGCTGAAAGGCAATTTCACGAACGTCGCCCGCTGCCGTTTGAGTGGCACGTTGCTCGGACCGACGAACCATCACGCCTACCAACCGCAGCTCCGGAATCTATATGAACAGCGGTTTAGCCGTCGGATGAGTTTTGCCGATTATCAGCGCCAGATCGATGTGGTGAGCGATCCGGCGGCGATCGAGCAATGGAAGGAGCAGGCGCGCAGCGTGACGACGTTTACGACGAAGAAAGATGAACCGGCGACAACGTTCGCGAGCCTCGGTGAGACCGAGCGGCATTTCCGCCAGAAGTATTTGCCAGAGCTCGTGCGCCAGGTTGCGGAAGTGACGATCGACGGGGTGGTCAGTCGTGAGCTGTCCGACCGGGGACTTGGCCGCGTGATCGAAGACGCGTGGTCCGCAGAAATCCGCTCGCCTTCCAAGATGATGCAGGAGCTGGCCGCTGGCTTGCGCGACGCTGGGTTGACTATTTTCCGGCACCGCAAAGGCATGCTGTATGTCTCGCCGATCCGCGCACGTGCCTTCAGTCACGATCAGGCCAGTGTGTCCGGGACGATCAACGCGCTGCTCGAGAAAGTCGGCGCGACCCCCGGGATCACGCGCAAGCAACTCGCGGAACAGCTCGCGCCGGCGGGAGGCGAAGCAGCCGACCTCGAACGCGCGAAGCGGACTCTTGTGACCGACCTGCGCTGGCTAGTCAGCGAAGGGTACGTGATTGAGTTTAACGACGGTTCGCTCGACTTGCCGCGTCCGAAAGCGCCGGCCGCACCAGCGAATAATGGCCACGTCGCTGCAAGCGGTCCAGCGCAGACAGAAACGCCGGTCGAAATTTCAACGGGCGATCATCCCGCCGCGGCGCGCGAAACTGCGCAGGTAAGCAGCGATAAGTCGGCGCCAGAACAGCAGCGCGCCGATGCGCAGCCACAGTCCGCAGACCAGCCAGAGGAATCAGCGCCGCCGACCGAGCCCGCCGGCGGCGAAACCAACGAACAAGCGAGCTAAGCGGCGATCAGGCCGGCTTTTTTTAGTGTCGCGTAGGCGCCGTTCTTGTTCACGGTCTTCATGGCCCGCGCGGTCGCCTTGACGCGCACAAACTTCTTCAGCTCCGGCACCCAGACGCGATGTTCGCGCAGGTTCGGGCTGAAAGTGCGCGGCACGTTTTTCGTGACGTGACGGCCGACGCCGCCTTTTTTCTTGGCCATACCGCGGCGGTGAATAATGCTGCCGCGCGAAACCTTCGATCCTGTGATGCTGCAAACTTTTGACATATACGTGGCCTGGAAAAGACGCGTAAGCTGGCGCGCCTGCGTTTGACGGTCAAGCGATTCTTGAACGCATCCGGCAGGTCGCGGTCAAAGTATCTTCTCGCGCACCCTTTCCCATCATGGCCCAGAAAAATCATCGCAAAATCCGCATCGGCATTGTTGGCGCTGGCGAAATAGTCCGATCGCGCCACTTGCCCGGCCTGCAGCGTCACTCGGACGTCGAAATCGTCGCCGTCTCGAATTCGACCTACGAAAGCGCGGAAAAGTTTTGCGCCGAACATCTGCCGCACGCCACTCCGATGCAGAATTGGGCGGACCTGCTTTCCTTGCCCGACATCGACGTGATCTGGATCGGCACTCCGCCGTACATGCATTCGGCGGTCACGGTTTCCGCGTTAGAGGCCGGGAAGCACGTGTTCTGCCAGGCGCGCATGGCGATGGATCTCGAGGAAGCGGAGGAAATGCTCGCAACCGCCAGGCGCTTTCCGCAGCTCGTGACGATGCTTTGCCCGCCGCCGATGGGGTTGCGCGGAGATCTCGCGGTGAAAAAGTTGCTCGCGGAAAATTTCATCGGCGCACCGCACCACATTCGTTTGCAGAGTTTCACCGGCGCGTATCTCGATCCCGAAGCCGCGCCGCATTGGCGGCAACGAGTGGAAATTAGCGGCCTGAACGTCCTCGCGCTCGGAATTTACGTGGAAGTCCTGCAGCGCTGGCTGGGCGATATCACCGGCGTTTTCGCGCGCGGGAAAGTGATTAACCCATTACGGCAAGGCTACGAGGTGATCGTGCCGGATTTGCTCACGGTGTTGTGCCGTTTCACGGGTGGTGCGGAGGGTGTCCTCGAATTTGGCGGCGTGAACGCGCTGGCCGGCGGGGATCAGCTCGAAGTCTTTGGCGACCGCGGGACGATGCGATACGAGTTCGGAAGCGAAACGCTGCATGTGGGCCTGGCGGGAGATCGTGCTCTCCACGCCGTGGAATCGCCCCCTGAACTGGAGCGCGAGTGGACGGTCGAAGACGACTTCATCGCCGCGGTAAAATCGCGCGGCCGCATTAAACCGGAGCCGTCGTTCGAAGAAGGCATGCGTTACATGCGCGTGGTGCAGGCGGTGGCGGATTCGCGGGCCCGGAACGTCTGGGTCGAGATCAAACCCTAAGGTACGTTCCGCTGCGATGGCCTAACGAAGAGTGCGATCGAGCGCGCCGATCTTGCGCGCTTCGGGCCAGAATTTTGCGACGCCGAGCACGACAAGGATTGTCCCGATACCTCCACCAACCACGGACCGGACCGGGCCGAAGAGCGCGGCCGTCAGGCCTGATTCGAGCGCGCCGAATTCGTTCGAGGTGCCGATGAAAATGTTGTTCACGGCCGAGACGCGACCGCGCATTTCGTCCGGCGTGACGAGCTGGACGATTGTGCCGCGAATGATGACGCTGACGCTGTCGAAAGCGCCGAGTAAAAAGAGCATCGCGAGCGAAAACCAAAGAACATGCGAGATGCCGAAAAGGATAGTCGTTAGGCCAAAGCCGGTGACGCACCAGAGCAGCGTCTTGCCGGCCTGACGCATCGGCGGCAGATACGCGACGACGAAAGCAGTGCAGAAGGCACCGACGGCCGGCGCCGCGCGCATCCAGCCGAGCCCGATCGGACCGCAGTGGAGGATTTGATCGGCGTAGAGCGGGAGCAGCGCGACTGCGCCACCGAGAAGGACAGCGAACAAATCGAGCGTGATCGTCGCCAGGATCACCTGCTTCGCCATCACGAAGTGCATTCCCGCGACCAGACTGCGCCATGGGCTTTGATGTTCTCGCTCCGGCGCGCGCGCCACACGACGGATCGGCAGCATGAGAACAAAAAATAGAAACGAGCAAACCGCGTCGATGATGTAAACGCAGCCGAAGCTGACGTGCGCGACGAGGAGTCCACTCAAGGCCGGACCCGCCACCGCGGCGATTTGGAAAACGCTGTTGTTCCATGTGACTGCGTTCGCGAAGGCATCGCGGGGCACGAGCGTGGGGAAGAAAGAGCTGCGCGCCGCCCACGCAAAAGTCCGGGCCATTCCTCCTATGAAAAGTAAGGCGTAAAGGATCGGAATGGACAGATCATCGAAATGAAAGACCGCCTGATGCCGCTCGAAGACGGAGGCGATCGCGGTGAGCCATTGGTTTCCATGTTGCAAGATCGGCCACGCGGGCATCGCCAGGTGTCGAAGCGAAACGAACGCGAGCGCCGCAGAGGTGACGGCGCTGCAGAGCTGCGAGATAATAATGATGTGCTTGCGGCTGAAGCGATCGGCGCAATAGCCGGCCGGCAATGAAAGGGCGACCACAGGCACGGCGATGACCAGACCCACCAGCCCGAGCGCCGTAGCTGAATGAGTGCGCGCGTAAATTTCCCACTCGACCGCCACCGCGAGCATTTGGCGTCCGAGGATCGAGAGAAAATTGCCCAGCATGTAGAGGCGAAATCCGCCGGAGCGAAACGCGGCGTATGGATCGTGCCGCGGAATTGCGGAAACGACCGCTACGCCTTCCGCCGGGCGCGGGTCCAGCACCGGAACTTCGCTTGGCGGAGGAGGTGTATCGTCGGGCATGCGGCGGCGCAGGCAGTGTAGAAGTCGATCGCGCCGGCGCAATCGTCATCCCGAGCGTAGTCGAGGGACCCCGTCGCCTTACGATGGCCGTGGCAATCGTCCTCCCGATCGGCGCGGCAAGCGAATCTCGGATCGGCGCGGCGATGGACGTCATCGGTTGCTTCACGAGGTCCCTCGACTGCGCAGCGCTCCGCTCGAGACGACGGCTGCGCGCGCTCGGTGGATCGCGCGCTAAATCTACATCGCAGCGCAAGCTAGCTAACTTACAGCTCCGGGTCGCGCGGAAACTTCGCATACGGAAGTCGCGCCCCGAGATACTCGAATTGATCCGATCGGATAGCGTCCGGCGCCAGAAAATCGTGCGTGCCCGATGCACCGACGATGTCGTCCTGGTCGACACCGTCGCCGCTGATGCCGATCGCGCCGACGAGCTGACCGTTGCGATATAATGGGAAGCCGCCAGGAAAAATTGTGATGCCGTTCGGGAGGCGCGAGTCGGGGGTCGGCACGAGCGGCGTGCCGGCGGAGCTGCCGTTGCGCAACGGTACCCCGCTGAACAATTCCTGGAGGCCGTAAAACGGGCCAGGATCCTGCACGTCGAGCCCCGGCGGGTAATGGTCCTGGGCCAGGAAACTAACCGCGCGGGTGGACAACGCAGTCCGATTGCTCGTGTCGGAGAAAGCGACAGAGGTGCGCGCTTTTTGCACCGCCACGTCCCAGCTGAATAACGTCGCTTCCCCGGTCCGAAACGCGCCGAGCACAGTCGGCGCGGTGTTCGGCTGGTTCGGAAAATTCACCACCGTAATAAAGCACTGCATCGGCTCGCCGATCGGCAACCGGATGCCAGCCCGCGTGGTCCGCGCGCGGTCCGCTGCAAAGTTGATAATCCGCGTGACTTCCGCGGCACTGAGACGCGGCTGGCCGTTGATCGTCCCCGGCAAGGGATCGGCGATGATCGGCTGGCGAACCTGACCCGTGACGCCGCCGAACGTCGCGACGGGATAGGCGAAAGACGGCGGCGCGCCGGTAATCGGGTAACGCGCCGAGACGTTGCCGGTGAGCGCGCGCGCGCCGGACTCGCTCGTCCCGCTTTCCGTGTATTCGAGCGCAATCCCGTTGATGTAGACGTTGTCCGCCGTGATCGATGACGACGGCCGGTAGCCGCGCTGGCCCGCGAGCGCGACGTCTTCGTCTTTATCGTAGCCACCGATAAACGTGAACGGATTCTCGGCGCGGATGTTCGCGAAGGGTCCGGGCACGCCGTCGCCCGTCACGCCGACACCGCCGACCAGTTGACCGTTTTTGTAAAGCGGGACACCGCCCGGCGAGCCGTCGAGCGACGTGAACGGCACAGGGACGATCGTGCTGCCGGGATGGGCGCTGAATGTTGTCACGCTGCCCGGCGCCTTGAATTTATTGATGTCGGAAAAGAAGAGATTCGAGAGCCCGACGCCGACCAGCGGACCAGGCGACGTGTTGCGCACGCCGGGCGGGAAATGATTCTGGATGATGAAGCCGGCCGTGCGGGTCGTGAAGGCGTTCTGATTGCTGCTCAGGAACGAAGCCGTCCCCGCCTTCGAGACGGCGGTGGCCACTTCCTGATCCGTCGGCTCTCCACCGCGCACGCTCCAGACGCCGATGACGAAACCCTCGCGGTCCGTGACCGCAATGACGCTCGCCGGAGAAATCTGCGCCGCGCGCGCGGCCGCTTGATTAACCACGGTCTGCACATCCGCTGCAGTCAATTGGGCCGACGCCGATCGGAGCGCCCAGCCGACGATGGCCGCAAGAATGAGCAACCTCGACGTGCGGAAATGGAACGCCTTCGGTTGCACAAAGCGCAAAATATCTCGCCGCGGTGAGCGAAGTCGAGGAATCCCGCGATGCCGCGTTTACTCTCCGCCCGCAGGGTCCGTCTGTTCGCTCCGGCGTAACGTGGGTTGCCCCGGAGTTTTCACGCGGGCCTGATAC
>JALYZW010000339.1 GCA_030945725.1 Verrucomicrobiota bacterium
GCTCGGGCGCGGAGGTCGCGCTGCACCCGGCGGTCAAGCCCGGTTCCAGCGTGCTGACCAATCACAAAACGAAGACCGTCTCGTACGAAACGCGCATCACCGGCGAAGGCGGCCGGTTGAATTTGAACTGGCTCGTCGCCGGGGAAAATCCGGCGCGGCTGGAAGTTCTTCGGAAGTATCTGGAAGTCCGCGGCGTCGACCTGAACGAACGCGATCACATGATCGACTGTTTCCTGGATTGGGTCGACCCCGATAACCTCGTCCGGCTCAATGGCGCGGAGACGGAGGGCAATTATCGCCCCGCAAACAGTCTGCTCGTGCGTCTCGAGGACGTGAAAAAAATCAAGGGCTGGGAAGACTTTGCCGCGAGCGCAGACTGGGATGCGGATTTCACACTGACCAGCACCGGCCCGATCGACTTGACTTGGGCCTCGCGTGAAGTGCTCCTCGCGCTTCCCGGCATGACAGAGCCGCTCGTCGATCAATTCCTCAGCGTGCGGCGTTGGCCGGATGGGATCGACGGAACGGAAGACGACGCGGAGTTCAAGTCCGCGGAAGATGTGCGGATTGCGCTTGGCTTTTCAGCTGCGCAATTTAAACAGCTTGAAGGTTTGGTCGGTTTCAAAGATCCCGTTTTGCGCGTGGTGAGTGTCGGTAAATCAGGGAACGTGACCCGCGTGGTGCGCATGGTGATCCGCAAAGGCGCCGGCGTGCCGCAACTGATCAGCTGGAAGGAGCTTTGACATCGAACCGACGACGCAACCCGTGTATTTAGTTCCCGCCGCCAGCGGCTGGAACCTCGTGCGTTTCGCCGCGCACAACGGCGCGTGGGAAGTGCGCGGCGTAGCGACGCTGGACGAGGCCGCGGCGCTCCTCGGTCCCGACGAAGATTTCGTGCTCGGGTTGCCGTTGTCCGCCGTGCTCGCGCAACGCCTCACGCTGCCGACGGTCGAGCCAGAGGAATTCGGCGACATGGTGCGGCTGCAAATCGAGAAGACACTTCCGTATTCGCCTGATGAGGTGACGACCGATTTCGACATCATCAGTCAATCGGAGGAGGGGAGTGTGATCTCCGCGGTGGCCATTCATAATGAGCGGCTCAACGAGCTGGCGGCGCCGTTGCTCACGCGCGGGTTGGTCCCGAGCCAGGTCACCGTTTATGCGGCGCAGCGCGTCGCTACTCACGCCGCGTCGGGTACCGCGCTTTTCCTCTACCCGGAGCCGGAAGGCACGGTGTGCGCAATTTCGGAGGGGGGCCGCCTCAGTTTCACCCGCACGCTCAACGGCGCAGATGAGGCGCAATTGCAACGTGAGCTGCCGCAACTGGCTCTCTCGGCCGAACTGCAGGGCATCGACACCTCCGCGCAGGCGCTTTTGCTCGATGAAAGTCTCTACGAGTTTCGCGACACCTTGCAGAGTTTGTTTTCGACGCGCGCCGACCTCATCGCGGTCGAAGCGCCGCCGAGCGCCGTAAAACTAAATCTCCTGCCCGAGGCTTGGAAGGCGCAGAGAATTCAACTCGTTAGGCTGCGGGAATGGAAGAAGCGTCTGCTGCTCGCCGGCGCGATCTACGCGGGCTTGTTGCTGCTCGTTTTCGCCTACTTCCTTGTGCTGCGTTTTCGATTGAAATCGATCGACCGGCAGATCGCCCGCGATGAGCCGAAAGTGCAGACAGTGAAGAAAACCGAAGCGCGCTGGAAGGCGCTCGCGCCCGCGATCGACGCCCGCTATTACCCGATCGAGGTCTTGCTGCATTTGTTCGAGAGCCTGCCGTCAGTCGATGTGCGGATCACCGGATTCACGCAATCCGCCCGCCAAATTTCGGTAGACGGCGAAGCCACCTCAGCCGGCCTTGCCTATCAATTCGCTGATAAGGTGAAAAAGAATCCCGGCCTGCAGGCCTTTCAGTTCGACATGGCGGCGCCGCGCATTCTGCCGAATGAGCACGCCCAGTTTAAACTCGAAGGGAAATCGAAATGATGCCCGCGTGGTTCCAGCGTTTAAATCGGCGCGAGCGAATGCTCGGCGGACTGGTGGCGGGCGCGATTTTCCTGCTCATCAATTTTCTGATCTGGAGCAGCCTGCTCGGCGGGATCAGACGCATCAACGCGGACCTGACGACGCGTAAATCCAGCCGCGCCGCGCAAGCCGTCTACGTCAAAGAGCGTGACCTGTGGGCCGCGCGTGACGCCTGGTTGAAGAAACATCAGCCCACTTTGAAAAGCCCGGTTGAGGCATCGACGCTTCTCGACCAGGTGAAGCAGGTCGCCGGTAAACACAACGTGCTGATCGAGAATCCGGCGATCGGATCGAGTGACAGCACGCCGGACCGTCAGGCGGTCTTCGCGTCGGTCGACACGAAAAGTCCTTGGCCGCCGTTGATCCATTTTCTCTACGATATTCAGCAACCGGAGTCGTTCGTTGTCTTTGAGAACGTGAACCTTCAGATCGATGGTTCCGATCCAACGATGATGCGCGGCAAATTCAAAATCGCGCGCTGGTTCGCGCCAGCGGGAGCAAAATGACAAAGCTCAAGCGTGCTGGTGCGTTGTCCATGCTGGTCGCTTCCGCAATCGCGGCGCCGCCGGCGGACAATCTGCCGAAGCCGTTCACCTTCGCGCGCTATCAAGGGATGGCCGAGAAATCCCCGTTCGCGATTGCGACGGCCGCGGCGCCGCCCCCGACGGCGGCTAGCTTTGCCAAAGATCTTTACGTGGCAAACGCGGCCCGTTCGCCCGACGGCGACCTCGTGACGGTCGCCTCCACCGCGGATAAGAATTTCAAAAAATACCTAACAACGAAGGCGCCGGTGGACGGCTTCAGCATTTCGAACATTGAATGGTCCGATAAAGTCGGCGCGACGAAAGTGACGGTCAGCAAAGACGGGCAGTTTGCGACGCTGGCTTTTAACCAGGCATTGCTGACCCAGCCGATCGCGAGCGCACAGGCGCCGCAACCGCAGGTCAATTCGCAGCAAATCGCGCCGCCGCCGCCGGGCCAGCAGCAGGGATTGCAACCGGCTCCCGTCCCGATGTTGCCGCAGAATGCGTTTCCGGGGGCGCCAGCCAAACCGATGCAAGTCCCTATGCCGGTGCCCACCGTGCCGACGCTGCCAACGCCGCCCAGTCGGGTGCGCGGCATGATTCAGCGGAGCCCGGGCCCGAACGCGGCAACTCCCGCGCCCGCGGCCACTCCGCAGCCGGAGCTGTAGACGGGCTAACCGCCCCAGTCGTCGTCCGCGGTGTCCGCTTTGCGATCCGGCCCGGCCGAATAGAGGTCGAAGGCAGTCGGATTCCGGCGGCCCGGGTTGAGGAAAATGTAATCATTCCCCCAGGGATCTTTTGGAACGGAATCGAACAACTGAGTCCACCGCGTCGGTTGCGGATCGCCATCTGGCCTAACGACCAGTGCACGCAGGCCTTGCTCGGTCGTCGGCATGAAACCGTTCATGCTTTCATAGAGCTTCAGCTGCGTTTTAATGCTTTGGATCGAACTCTGGACCGCGACCGTCCGGCTGACCTCGACGTTACCGCGCAGCTTGTAAATCGCCGTGCCCAGCAGCAACGCGATGATCGTCACCACGAGCATGATCTCGAGGAGCGTAAAGGCTTGTTCTTTTCGTCTCATATTTTGCACCGCAACTTAGACGCGCGGACGCCTGCGCTCAAAATGTTTCGGAAACGTCATCCCGAGCGCAGCGAAGCGGAGTCGAGGGATCCCGTAGCGCTACCTTGAAGCCCCGCCGCGGGATTCCTCAACTTCCCTCGAGATGACGCCCGCTACTTCTTCATTAAATCCAGCACGGCGCTGGTCATCGCCACCACGCCAGTGCGGATCGTCGGCTCCGGCACCGGTGCAAACTTGCTCGAGTGCAGGCTCGGCAGGGGCGCGCCTGTCTTCTTC
>JALYZW010000193.1 GCA_030945725.1 Verrucomicrobiota bacterium
CAGAGAGACTCGAACGTGAGCCGGAGTTGTGCGCGTTGGTCGACGATTTAGAGAACGCCGCGGCGGCTCTCGCGCAAAATGCGCGGCCGCGAACTCCACCACCTGACCTGGAAAACAAAATCCGTGACGCGGTCTTGAGTCACTCAAAGCCCGTCACTCGGCGCGGGATCGATTGGATTCCGTGGGCGATAGCCGCCCTCTTGCTGGCGGCATTCACGGCCCTCGCCATCGATCGAACGCGCATGACGAAGCGCATCGCTCGGCTCGAGCACCGCGATCTACTCGCCCAAACGCAGATCGCGATCCTTTCTTCGAAACTGGAAAGCGCACCGAAAGCGCAGGCGGTTGTCCTCTGGGATGCGCAAAAACAGGAAGGCGTCCTGAAAGTGATCGGTGCGCCGGTCACCGCGAAAGATCGCGATTATCAGCTTTGGATCGTCGATCCGCGCTACCAACAACCAGTCGACGCCGGTGTCTTCGGCGTGCTGCCGGACGGCGCCACGAAGATCACCTCCGCCCGAAAGCGAAAATCGATTCAGTCCAGGCCTTCGCGGTAAGTCTGGAGCGAAAAGGCGGCGTGCCCAAAGCCGAAGGCCCGATGGTCCTCGTCGGCCCGGCTACCCTTTAATTCAGCGGCGGTTGCCGATTACTTCGAGCGCCGTCGAGGTGGTCGCAATCGGTGTCCGCAGCCGATCGCACGGAGTCGGGATCGCAGAGACGGACGAGAGCACGAAGCAAACTCGCTTCACATTTCTGTGGATCGCCTGGTGAACGTACGCCGCTTGATCGCTCGGGACTCGCGTGGCCAGTGCCGATGGAATTATCAGGCAGCAACCTGTCGCCGCCACGAGTAACGCCAGAACATTGGAGCTTTTACTTGAATAGTTGCGTTGTTTCATACGCGAGTTGTATCAACCCGTCGCCGACTTGACAACATTCATCTCGATACTAGCGCGAGACGCCCGGCTGGCTCGGATCGCGCAGGGCCTGGTGAGCACGATAAAGCGAAACCGTCGCGTCGAGCTCCGAGACCAGCGCGGAGTTGTTGTCCGCGGCTGCCTGCGCCCGGGCTTTTTTCGCAACCTCGAGCGCCTGATCAAACTGGCCTGCCTCGGCATCAGCCGCCGCGAGCGTGCGCCAGACCAGGGCGTTTCGGCCGCCGGCGATTTCAGCTGCTTCCCGCGCCAATGTGACGGCTTTCTGGCCATCGCGAACAGCCGAGTCCGGATTGGTCGCGTAGACCCAGGCCAGATTATTCCGGGCATTCCCATTAGCCGGATCGAACTCGATCGTTTTCTCCCACTCGCGCAACGCCGCCCGCACGTCGCCCTCTTGCAAAAGCACCACTCCGAGAAGATTCCGCGCCTCGGAGTTCGCCGGCTCCAACTCGAGAACTCGTTCCAAGTGGCTAACTCCTTCCGTCATTTTCCCATCATGGAGCAGCACGTTCGCGAGGCTGATGTGCGCGGGGACGTTGTCCGGCCGCAGGCGAAGGGCCTCTCGATAACGGGCGACCGCCCCGTCTTTGTCGCCGTGCGCCATGAGGACGACGCCGAGGTTGTTTTGCGCCACGTCGTTGTTCGGCATTACGGCAAGAGTGCGGGTCCAGAGCGTCTCGCTGTTTCGCCAATAGCTGGTCTGCTTCCAGGCTGCACTCGTTAGGCCGGCGGTCACCAACCCCGCACAAACTCCCCCAGCAAGCCGGCCCGCGCGCCATCGGGAGAGTAATTCCGCGGCGCCCCACACGATCGCGATGGCCAGCCCGATCTCCGGGAGATAAGTGTATCGGTCGGCATGTCCCTGCCAGCCGACCTGCACAAGGCCAATGACCGGGACGAGCATGCCGAGATACCAAAGCCATCCGACGAGGAGATATGGCCGCTGCCGTCGTTGCAGCAGAGCTAGCGCGGACACGATGATCAGCGCGACGATCGCGCTGCCGAGAGTGAGCGCCGAAACGGTATTCTCCGGATGCGGATAAAACGGGACGAGGCCTGCCGGCCAGAACATCTGCCGCGCGTAGGTCACATAGCTGATCGCCGCATTGTTGATTCGCCACCACCACGGCAGGTTTTCGCCGACGCCGATATACTGGCCCTGCGCCAGAAGAGTCGCCGCGCACGCGCCGACCACGAGCAGAAAGAGCGGTAGCTTTTCGATGATGAGCCGAAGCGCCACAGCTCTTCGCTGGGCAGCGTTGCCGCCCTCGGAAGTCGCCGTTCTGAATCGCCGCAAAGGCCAGTAATCGAGCAACAGCAACACGGCGGGCAAGGTCACCAGCATCGGCTTCGACATCAGGCCCATCGCGAGACAGCCCGCGACCACAGCGTAAGAGCCGAACGACGGCCGCCGCGCGTAACGCGCATAACTCAAAAGCGTGAGCATGAAGAACACGCCGCTGAGCACATCCTTTCGCTCCGCGATCCACGCCACGGACTCGACGCGCAACGGATGAACCGCGAACAACGCGGCGACGATCGCGCTTCGCCACGTGGCGCCGGTTAACGCGCGAAGGGCGCAAAATAACAAAACCGACCCCGCGGTGTGCAAAAGGACGTTCGTGAAATGATGCCCGCCGGCGCGCATCCCGTAGAACGTGCCATCGAGCATGTGCGAAATGGTGGTGAGCGGGTGCCAATTCTGCCCATGCACGTGGGTAAAAGCCCACGCCGCGCTGGCGAGCGTCAGGCCGGATGTGATGCGCGGATTCTCGTAGACGTACGACGGATCATCGTAATTCACGAAGTCGTGACTGAGGGTCTGTCCGAAAACGACCCAGACGAGCGCGGCGAGGCACAGACAGATTGCGAGCGGCCTTGCGACGGGCCATGCGAGAGATGTTTTCATCGTTCAGGGCCGGTCGAATGACTGAGAAGGAAAGCGCCATGGACCGCCGATCGACGTCGCACGCACTACTTTCGAGCGAGCCGCGATGCTCCGAGTTGACTGCGTCCGGCGTAGCAACATCACGATCATATTACGGGTCGGCCGAACCGGTCAGCTGGCGCACCGGCACGCTCTCACGGTACAGCTCGAGATCAGCTTGCAGAGCGCGCACCGATGCGCCGTCGCCTTGGACCGCGGCGATCTGCCGACCGCGCTCGGCGG
>JALYZW010000018.1 GCA_030945725.1 Verrucomicrobiota bacterium
CTCTTGATGCGACTCCGAGTTACATCGGGCAAATCGCTCGATTGCACGAGCGGCTCGCCGTGAAATCCCGGGAACATCAGGCTCATCAGGTCGACACACGCGGACTCGATCGAGGGGCGCGACGGGAGCAGCGCGGCCGCGTCGATGTAATTAATCCCGCCGCTCTCTGCGTAGGTCCGGAGCAGTTCTTCCGCAGCGTCGATCACAGGCGGTTCCATCGATGCGAACTATGCGACGAGGGCTGGACGAATGGAAACGCAAACATCGAAAACGATGCGTATTCGGCCGCCGGCGGGCGCTGCCGTCATCCCGAGTCGCGCAGACGACGAGGGACCTCACATCAACGGAGACGACTTTCGGCGAGTCGAACGGCAGCAACGAAGCCGAGGGATGATTGCTTCCGAAACTACACCGCCAGAGCGCAGCCTGAATGGGTGAGGTCCTTCACCGTCTGCGCGGTTCAGGATGACAATCGCAGGCGATGGTCCGTTAATAACTTCCGCGCCGAACAAGCAGCTATTGCAATTTACGAAAGATGCGCGAAAGTCTGCGCTTATTGGATTTGGTCTGTTGGTTCGAAGCTTGGTAGATCGTCAGTTGAGATTCCTCATTGGTGGTTTGAAACCCGATTCACGGGAACAGCTCGGTAGCTGCTGATTGCTCCATAAACTTAAAACACAATGAAACTGTACGTAGGAAATCTCTCGTTTGAGACCACCGAAAACGATCTCCAGGATCTTTTCGAACAACACGGCAAAGTCACCGACGTGGCGCTTATGATGGATCGCACGACCGGCCGCTCACGCGGCTTTGCGTTCGTCACCATGGGCGACGCGACCGAAGGCAATGCCGCCGTCGCCGCTTTTAACGGCAAAGAAGTTCAGGGTCGCACGTTGACCGTGAACGAAGCCCGCCCGCGCGAAGAGCGCCCGCGGCAATTCTCCGGCTCGCGGAACTAAGCAGCCGCTTTTGCTCAACGACCGGCGCTCCGGAAAACCAGGGCGCCGGTCAGCAAATTAATTCATGCAACAATCTGAGAAAACCATCGAGATAGAAGGCAAGATCACCTCGGTGCTCGCCGGCACCATGTTTCGGGTGCAGCTCCCGAACAACCACGTCGTTCTCGCCCACATTTCGGGCAAGATGCGCAAACGCTTCATCCGCCTAACGACTGGCGACCGCGTGAAGCTCGAGATGTCGCCCTACGACATCGACAAAGCCCGAATCGTTTACCGACTCGGCTGACCAATTTTCCCGAACGCAGCAACCAGAGAGACCCGATGATCAAGCGAATCCTAATCAGATGCCCGTCGACCGCGAAATTAACGCCGACTGGCCAAACGGTGGAAGAAGATCTCTGGAGCGAGACCACGCCAAAAAAGCACAAGACGCAATGTCCGCACTGCTCGCAGGTGCACGACTGGACGAAAAAAGACGTCGTGCTCGCGCGCTAAGCGTCCGCGATTTATCCCGCAGCGTAGAACGCTGTATTAATTTATGAAACGAACCGCATCTGCAGAGTGGAAGGGCGGCCTGAAAGATGGCCGCGGCACAATCTCAACCGAGAGCAAAGTGCTCGAGAACGCGCAGTATTCGTTCGGCACGCGCTTCGAGAACGGGAAGGGGACCAACCCTGAAGAGCTGATTGGCGCGGCGCATGCCGGATGTTTCTCGATGGCGCTTTCCGGCCAACTCGCGGCCGCAGGGCTGACGGCGGATAGCATCCGCACAACCGCGGCTGTGACCCTCGAAAAGCTGGAGAGCGGTTTTGCGATCACGACGATCCATCTAGATGTCGTGGCTAAAATTCCGGGCGCGGATCAGCCGGCGTTCGAGAAGGCGGCCAACGCCGCGAAAGAAGGCTGTCCGGTTTCGAAAGTCCTGGCTGCCGCCAGGATCACGATGGACGCGCGCTTCGAGTAGGTTGCGGTAGCTCTCGAGCACGCGTCATCCCGAGCGAAGTCGAGGGACCCCGCGGCGCTACCGACGGTACTGCCACGGGG
>JALYZW010000020.1 GCA_030945725.1 Verrucomicrobiota bacterium
GATGAACATCGCGGAGCACGTCGCGATCCATAGCAAACTGCCGGTCGCGGTGTTCAGCTTGGAAATGAGCAGCCAGCAGCTCGTCCAGCGACTCCTTTGTTCGCGCGCCCGCGTTAATTTGCAAAAGGTGCGCGACGGGTTTTTGGGGGAGCGTGATTTCCCCAGCCTCACCGCTGCGGCTTCCAAACTCGCGGAAGCCGAGATGTTCATCGACGACACGCCGGGGTTGAGCATTCTCGAGCTGCGAGCCAAGGCGCGCCGGCTCAAAGCGCAGAAGGGAATTCGGCTGATTGTGATCGATTACCTGCAGCTTCTGCGGTCGACGAGTCGGCGTGCGCAAGACAATCGGCAGCTCGAAATCTCCGAGATTTCCGCCGGCATCAAAGGCCTCGCGAAAGAACTCAAACTGCCAATCCTGGTGCTGGCGCAGTTAAATCGAAATCCGGAAAATCGCACCGGCGATAGCAAAGGCCGGCCGCGCCTGAGCGATCTGCGTGAGTCGGGAAGCATTGAACAGGACGCCGATCTCGTCGGGCTCCTCGTGCGCGAGGAATACTATGCCGACACGGACGAGGAGAAGCAGGAATCGCAAGGCAAGGCCGACCTGATCATCGCGAAGCAAAGGAACGGTCCGACCGGCGATGTTCCGCTGACTTTCCGAAAAGAATTCACGCGCTTCGAAGACCGCGCGCGTGAAGAGCGCGAGCCGCAATAGGCGGTTGGTCGGATAAACGGGCGCTGATCGTTACCCCGACGCCGCATCGATTTTGCGCGGGACCGCGCTCCGTTCCTTGACAGGTCAAGCCGCACTTTTAGTTTTCTCCCACCTCGCGAAACCGCGCGGTTTCACGTCGTGATCGCTATCTCTTCCTTCTTTCGATCGTCCATCGGGCGGAAGATGATTGTCGCGCTCACCGGTGTCGTTCTGATCGCTTTCGTCATCGGACATCTGCTCGGCAATCTGCAGATTTTCCTTGGGGCGGACTGGATCAATTCCTATGCCGAGCATTTGCGCGCGCTTGGCCCACTGCTCTGGCTGATCCGGATCTTTCTCCTCGTGAACGTGCTTCTGCACATTTATTTCACGATCCGCCTGGCGATCGAGAACCGTCGCGCGCGGCCGACCGCCTACGCGAAAAAAAAGCCGGTCAAGATGTCGTTCGCATCGCGCCATATGGCGATGAGCGGGCTGATCGTGCTCGCCTTTCTCATTTATCACATCGCGCATTTCACTCTCCGCGTCGCCGATCCACGGTTCGCGTTATTGAAAGCGGATCCACTGAATCGATATGACGTTTATTCGATGATGGTCTTCGGCTTTCAGAACATCATCGTCTCGTCATTTTACATCTTCGCGATGTTTCTCCTCATGCTTCATCTCACCCACGGGATGTCGAGTTTTCTCCAGTCGTTAGGCCTGAATGACAAGAAGCTCACGCCGAAGCTCGCCACTCTCGGACGGGTTATCGCCTGGCTTATCTTCATCGGTTACACCTCCATTCCCGTCGCGGTCCTGCTCGGTCTGGTAAAACCGGCGCAGCAATTATGATCGGCGCGTTCGAATCGAGAGTACCGTCCGGCCCGCTCGAGACGAAATGGTCGAGCTACAAGGATCACGCTCGCCTCGTCAGCCCGGCCAATCGGCGCAAATTTGAGATCATTGTCGTTGGGAGCGGTCTCGCGGGTGGATCGGCGGCGGCCACACTCGGCGAGCAGGGCTACCACGTAAAATGCTTCTGCTATCAGGACAGTCCGCGCCGCGCGCACAGCATCGCGGCGCAAGGCGGGATCAATGCCGCGAAGAACTATCAGAACGACGGCGACAGTATTTTTCGCCTTTTTTACGACACGGTAAAAGGGGGCGATTTCCGTTCGCGTGAAGCGAACGTCTATCGGCTCGCGGAGGTCAGTAATCTGATCATCGATCAATGCGTCGAGCAGGGCGTGCCATTCGCGCGCGAGTACGGCGGGTTGCTCGCGAATCGTTCCTTCGGCGGCGCGCAGGTTTCCCGCACCTTCTACGCGCGCGGACAAACCGGACAACAGCTCTTGTTAGGCGCGTACCAGGCGCTTAGCCGACAGATCGCCGCCGGCACGGTCGAGATGTTTCCGCAGACCGAAATGCTGGACCTTGTGCTGGTCGACGGCCACGCCAAGGGAATCATCACGCGCAGCCTGGTCACCGGTCTTATCCAGCGTCACTCGGCGGATGCGGTCGTGCTCGCCACCGGTGGGTACGGAAACGTTTTCTATCTTTCGACAAACGCCCGCGGGTGCAACGTCACCGCCACTTATCGCGCCTACAAAAAAGGCGCGCTTTTCGCGAATCCCTGCTACACGCAAATTCATCCCACCTGCATTCCGGTCAGCGGCCAGTTCCAATCGAAGCTGACCTTGATGTCCGAGTCGCTGCGGAACGACGGACGCGTCTGGGTTTCAAAAAAGAAAGGGGATCAGCGCGTGCCGGGACATATCCCGGAAGCGGACCGTGACTACTATCTCGAGCGGAAGTATCCAAGCTTCGGCAATCTGGCGCCGCGCGACATTTCTTCGCGCAGCGCGAAAGAGGTTTGCGATGAAGGGCGTGGCGCGGGCGAAAGCGGCCGCGGGGTTTATCTCGATTTCGCCGATGCGATCGCACGGCTCGGCGAGAAGACGATCCAGGAACGTTACGGAAATCTGTTCGACATCTACGAGAAGATCACCGGAGAAAATGCGTACCGGCAACCGATGCGCATCTATCCGGCGGTCCACTACACGATGGGTGGGCTGTGGGTTGACTATAATCTGATGAGCAACGTGCCTGGCCTGCACGTCATCGGTGAGGCGAATTTTTCCGACCACGGCGCGAACCGGCTCGGCGCGAGCGCGCTCATGCAAGGTCTCGCCGATGGCTATTTTGTCCTGCCGTACACCCTGCCGACCTACCTCGCAGGCCAGATTGGGAAGCGGCCGTCGATCGATCACCCGGAGTTCGCGAAGGCAGAGGGCGACGTTCGCGCCCGCGTCAAAAGATTGGTCGGCGTGAAAGGCACGCGCTCGGTCGATTCATTTCATCGCGAGCTCGGTTTGCTTTTGTGGGACAAATGCGGGATGGCGCGGAACGCCGGCGGGCTGCGCGAAGCTCTCGCGCGCATCCCGCAGTTACGGGAAGAATTCTGGCAGAATGTCCGCATTCCAGGAAACGACGCGGATTACAACCAGTCCCTCGAGCGCGCCGGGCGCGTGGCTGATTTCCTCGAATTTGGAGAGCTGATGTGCATCGACGCACTTACGCGGGACGAATCGTGCGGTGGCCATTTCCGCGAGGAGCACCAGACGTCGGATGGTGAAGCGCTGCGCGACGACGAAAATTTCGCGACCGTTTTTGCGTGGGAATATCAGGGAAACGGCACCAGCGCGCCGCCGACCCTGCATCGCGAGCCGCTCGCGTTTGAGACGGTGGAACTCGCGCAAAGAAGTTACAAATGAATTTTAAGCTGCGCGTTTGGCGACAGGAAAGCGCCACGTCGAAGGGCAAGCTCGTCGACTACGAAGCGACGGATATTTCGCCGAACACATCGTTCCTGGAAATGCTCGATATCGTGAACGAACAGCTGCTCGGACGCGGTGAGGAACCGATCGCATTCGACTCCGATTGTCGCGAAGGAATTTGCGGAACTTGCTCGCTGAACATCGATGGCGAAGCGCACGGGCCCGATCATCCAGGAGCAGTTTGCCAGCTCTATATGCGGCGGTTCAAAGATGGCGCCAAAATTACGGTCGAGCCGTTTCGCGCGAAGCCGTTTCGGTTTATCAAAGATTTGGTCGTGAACCGCGGCGCGCTCGATCGTATCGTGCAGGCGGGCGGATTCGTGAGCGCACGTTCCGGTTCCGCGCCGGAGGCGAACTCGATTCCGGTCGCCAAACATAACGCGGATCGCGCGATGGAAGCGGCGGCTTGCATCGGTTGCGGCGCTTGTGCCGCCGCGTGCCCGAATGCGTCCGCGATGCTCTTCACCGCGGCGAAGGTTTCGCATCTCGCATTCCTTCCGCAGGGCGATCCCGAGCGGACCACGCGCGTCCTAAAAATGGTGCGCGCGATGGACCACGAAGGATTCGGGAACTGCACGAACACCTACGAATGTGAGGCCGTGTGCCCGGCTGAGATCAGCGCGAGCTTCATCGCAAAATTGAATCGCGAGTACGCGATGGCGAGCCTGCGGGACAAAGCGGGCGAGTAGGCTCTAAGGCGCGGGCGCGAAATCGGCGATGGTGCTCGCAACGCACGTCCAAAGTGTCGGATCGAGTTCGGCCCGCGCCCGATCCGCGAGCTTGTTCGCATCAGCCGCGTCATTCACTACGCCGAACACCGTCGAGCCCGATCCCGACAACAAGGCCGCGGCAACCTCGGGTTGTCGTCGGAGCCACTGTTTGATCTCGGACAGAAAAACATATTTCTCGAAGACCGGGCGTTCGAGGTCGTTCACGAACGAGACCGAGCCAAATTGCTGGCCGGAGTACTCCACGTCCGGCAGTTCGCGGGAATCTTTCCAGAGCGCGTAGGCCTCCGGCGTGGCCACGGCAAACGCTGGCTTGACGAGGAGTAAATCGAAGACGCGCGGCAGCGTTGCGCGGCGCACGATGTCACCACGGCCCCGACAGACCGCGGCGGAACGCGAGATAAAGAACGGCACATCGGCGCCGAGTTGGGCCGCGAGCTCGAACAGTGTCGTCTCGTCTAAATCCGTCTCGAGAATTTGATTGAGCCCTAATAGCGTGGCGGCTGCATCGCTGCTGCCACCGCCCAGTCCGGCGCCGTGCGGGATCTGTTTCTCGAGCTCGATCGTCAAACGAGCCCGCGCCCCCGTCGCTCGCAAAAACAATTCCGCCGCGCGCACGACGAGATTCTCCGGACCCGACGGCAATGACAGATCGTCGCAGCGAAAGTGAACCGTTGGAGCGCCCTTCTCATAAGCGAAGGTCAATCGATCGCGGAGAGAGATCGGCGCCATCAGCGTATCGATTTCGTGAAACGCATCCGGTCGCCGGCCGAGAATACGGAACGAGAGATTGATCTTGGCCGGCGCCCACAGCTGCATCCTTTCATCTGTCATGAAATCGCGCAGACTGACAGGGTGAACTCGGCGATCCCTCCGCGCGACCGTTTGATCGTGGCACTTGATTTGCCGACGTATCGCGACGCGATCGCGATGGCCGAAGAGCTTTCCGGTTCGGTCTCGTTTTTCAAGGTCGGGCTGCAACTGTACACTGCTGCGGGCCCTGAAATCGTGCGCGCGATCGCGGCGACCGGCGCTGGCGTGTTCCTCGATCTGAAGCTGCACGATATTCCTAACACGGTCGCGAAGGCGGTCGCTGCGGCCGGCGAACTTGGCGTCCAAATGTTGACCATTCATCTCGCCGGCGGTCGTGCGATGATCGATGCGGCGATCGCGGCAAAGGCGCTAAATTTGAAACTGCTCGGGGTCACCGTGCTCACCAGTGCCGATGCGCAAACACTGGAGCAGACCGGCGTGAATTCCACAGTCGAGGACCAGGTGTTGCGACTGGCGAAGCTGGGCGTCGAAGGCGGGATTGACGCACTGATCACGAGCCCACACGAGGTGAAAATGCTGCGCGCCGAAATACCGGCTGAGATCGAATTGATCACGCCCGGCGTGCGCCCGACCTGGGCTCCTTCCGACGATCAAAAACGCTTCACGACACCCGCGCAGGCAATCGCGAATGGCGCGGATCGGCTCGTCATCGGGCGCCCAATCACCGCGCATTTAAGTCCGCGAGAAGCCACTGAGCGGATTGTGGCGGAGTTGTCTGGAGAGTGAACGCGATCGATTCGCTCATCGTCTTTCGCGATCACGAACCGCGATCCGCGGCCATGCACATGGCGGTCGACGAAGCGCTGCTCTTGCGCCAGCGAGCGCCGACGTTGCGCTTCTACTCGTGGCGCGCGCCGGCCGTTTCGTTCGGCTACTTCGGGCGATTTGAAGAAGCGGCGCGGCTTGCACCCGATCGCGAACTGGTGCGGCGCTGGACGGGCGGCGGCGTTGTCTTGCACGGAAATGATCTCACCTATTCTTTCGTCGTGCCCGCCAGCCACCCGTTCTGCGAGCGATCGTCGCAGGAAACTTACGCGGCTCTGCACGAGGCGATTCGCGCTGCGCTTTATGGTGAAGGAATTACGGCAACACTCGCCGACAAATCAGCGCCGAAAGTTTCTGAGGCCTGCTTTGCGAATCCCGTGAGAGCGGATCTGCTCGTCTGCGGCGAGAAGGTGGCAGGCGGTGCGCAACGTCGAACACGCGGTGGCTTATTGCACCAGGGGAGCATCCAAGTTCCGTCACTGAGCAGGGACTTCGCTTTTTGCTTTGCGGCGAAACTTTCCGCGAATTTTCAAAATTGTCCGCTCCCACCTGAACTTTCGACCGCGGCCGAAGCGCTCGCGAAAACAAAGTATGCGACGCGCGGCTGGCTGACCCGGCGATGAGGAATTGTCGAACGCTGTGAGTTGATGTATCGGACCTGACGCCGCGGCCACAATGAACATCCTCTCTGAAGAACAAGCCGTCTCGCGCGGGCTCGCGCTTCCACCCGGCGGACTGCTCACCGATGTCCCGCCGGAGTTCATCGAGGAACTGCAGACGAACGGCACCTTCGTCGAGTACAACCAGCAGGTCATTGCCGCGGCCGGCGCGCCGGTCGATTACATTCTTTGCGTCATCGCCGGCCAGGCGAGCTTATCACGGCTGGATGACAATTATACGAAGGCGCATCTTGGCGCGATCGGCGTCGGCCAGTGGTTTGGCGAAATGAGCCTGTTCACGAATATCCCGGCGCGCGAGGAATTGTTCGCGCGGGGGGACGTCGTGGTGTGGACGATCGCGCCGGACACGCTCCGTGATCTGTTTTTCCGAAGGCTCGAATCCGTGCAATTGCTCTACAACATCGCGACCGTGCTTTCCCAAAAACTGTCGGTCACGAGCGGCGCTAGCGTCTCGACGAGCGTCCCGGCGTAACTCGTCGCGCAGCGACACGTGGCGGCGTTTTCGCCTCGGGTTTTGACATTAGAAGCCAGACTTCTATCCTGCATCTGTGGAAGTTTTTGCACACGCGCGGCATTCGTCCGGCGCGTCCGATGCGACGCTTGCGAGCGTCACCGCTTCGGTGGAAACGCAGCTGGCTGAGGTCGAGTCCCGGATCGCCCAGCAGGGCGCCCAATTCGACCCGGCGATCGAAGGTTACGTCGCCTATGCAATCGGAGGCCGCGGCAAGCGTTTACGTCCACTGCTCGCATTATTAAGCGGCGGGGCCACCGGCGGAATCAAGTCGAGCCATCTCGATCTCGCGATGATCGTCGAGCTGATCCATATCGCAACGCTCGTGCACGATGACATCATGGACGAAGCGGAACGCCGCCGCGCTCAGCCCACAGTCAATGCGCGGTGGGGAAATTCTCTCAGCGTTTTGCTGGGCGATTGCCTGTTCGCGCAGGCGCTAAATCTGTCCACGAATTTCGATAACGCAGAGGTCAGCCGCGCGATCGCACGTGCCGCGCGTGAAGTCTGCTCCGGCGAGATCATTCAGACGCAACGTCGCTTCGATCTGCATCTCGGGGTTGAGGAGTATCTGCGGATCGTGAAGATGAAAACGGGCTCGCTCTTCGCCGTCGCGGCGGAACTTAGCGCAGCCTTGAATGATGCGGCGCCGGAAACAGTCGTTGCGCTGCGCGACTTTGGAATGAGCGTCGGCGCGGCGTATCAGATCTACGATGATTGCCTCGATATCGCCGGCGACGAGGTCTCGATCGGGAAAACTCTCGGCACGGATTTGCGCAAAGGAAAACTCACTTTGCCAGTGCTTATGTTGCTGGAATCGGCGCCGCCGACCGAACGCGAGCGCTATTGTGAATGGATCCTGGGTGACCGGTCCGAAGCGATCGCGGAGTTGCTCAAAACCGCGGCCACCAACGACTCTTTGCGCGCATCGGTCGATTACGGTCAGGAGCTGATTGGCGAAGCGCAAGCCGAGCTCGAACGGCTTCCGTCGACCGTTGCGGCGAATTCGCTCGTCGCGCTCGGCGACGCGGTCAAGACACTGTTCGAGCAACTCCGGTCCTGAACCGGACGAAGGCGGCACATTGTCGCTCGCGTTATCTCAGCCGCCATGCCGCCACTAAAGATCAGCGAGATGCCGCAGGACGAGCGGCCGCGCGAGAAACTCATCGCGCATGGTGCGTCGTCCCTGAGCGACTCGGAACTGATCGCGATTCTGTTGCGCACCGGCGTTCCGGGCGCGAACGCGGTAGAAGTCGCTCGCGAATTGTTGCAGCGTTACGGATCGCTCGGCGGGCTGAGCCGTTGCAGCGTGAAAGAGATCGCCACGATTCGCGGAATTGGGCCGGCGAAAGCAATGCATCTGGTGGCCGCGTTTGGCCTGGGCCAACGGCTCACGCGGGAGGCGTTCTCACGCCAAAAACTCGATTCGCCGGAGCTGGTGCACGAGCTCCTCGCGGCAGAAATGCGCGCGTTGCATAAAGAGTCGCTCCGCGTCGTGCTCCTCGACACGCGCTATCACCTTCTGCGCGTGGAGGAGGTTTCACTTGGCAGTGTGAACGAGAGCATTGCGCATCCGCGGGAGGTGTTTCGCCCGGCCGTGATCGCGTCGGCCTACGCAGTCATCGTGGTGCACAATCATCCGTCCGGGGACCCCTCGCCGAGCCAATCCGACCATAGCCTAACGAGACGTTTGGCGGACGCCGCTGAGCTGCTCCAGATCAAATTGCTCGATCACATTATTATTGGCGCGCCGGCGGACGGGCGCTTGCCGTATTTCAGCTTCAAAGAGGCGGGCGTGCTGTGAAGATGCATCCGACAGCGATCGTCCATCCGGCGGCCCAGATCGCGGACGACGCCGAGATCGGGGCGTATGCGATCATTGGCGCCGACGCCAAGATCGACGCCCGAACCATCATTCAGTCGCACGTGGTGGTCGAAGGCCGAGTCGAGCTGGGCCGCGAAAACATCATCGGTCATGGGTCGGTCATCGGTGCACCGCCACAGGATGTTGGGTTTCGAGCCGGAACAATCAGCGGCGTCCGGCTCGGCGACCGCAATGTTTTGCGCGAATACTGCACGATCCATCGTGGGAGCGGCGAAGGGTCCAAGACCACCGTCGGCGATGGCAATTTCCTGATGGTCGGAACACACGTCGGTCACAATTGCGCGATCGGAAATGGGGTCACGATCGCGAACAACTCCCTTCTTGCGGGGCACGTCCAGATCGACGACCAGGCGTTCATCGGTGGCGGCACGACCTTCCACCAACACACGCGGGTGGGCCGATTAGTAATGGTCCAGGGGATGTCCGGATTTGGAAAAGATATTCCGCCGTTTCTGCTGGCCGCCGGCCGTAATCTGGTCGTCGGCATAAATGTGATCGGGTTGCGACGTGGCGGTCTCGCGGCAGGTGAACGGGACGAAA
>JALYZW010000199.1 GCA_030945725.1 Verrucomicrobiota bacterium
GCTTTGAATTCGTCCAGCAGCGATTCGAACGGGATGTCCTGATGTGCGAACGCGTCGAGTGCGGTGCCGCGTACGCGACGAAGCAACTCGTCCACGGCCGGATCGCCGCGGAGATCAGCGCGCAGGATCAATGGGTTTACAAATAACCCCACGAGCGGCTGAAACTCAGCGCGATCGCGGTTCGCGCTCGGTGAGGTGACGAGGAAATCGAGCTCGCCTGTGTAGCGGTGCAACAAAATTTGAAACGCCGCCAGGAAGACCATGAAGGGGCTGACGTTCGCGTTTGCGGCTAAGGCATTTACGCTTCGGACCAGCACTGGTGAGAGCATGAGCGAGCACGTGGCGCCGCCCGTGGCCGGCGTGCCTAACGAGGCGCCCATTTCCGGGAAATCGAGCGCCGCTGGTTCGCCGCGAAGTTGTTCCCGCCAGTAGGTCCGCTGCGCGGCAAAGTCGTCGTTTGCCATGCGGTCTGTCTGCCACTCCGCGTAGTCGGCAAATTGCAACGACAACTCAGGTAACGCCGGCGGCGTTCCTGCGAGGAGCGACGTGTAGAACGAGCAAAGATCGCGCGCGATCACGCCATTACTCCAACCATCTGAGACGATGTGGTGAACGGTCAGGAGCAGTAAATGTTCGGCGGGCGAGAGCCGAATCAGCCGAGCACGAACGAGCGGACCAGCCACGAGGTCGAAGGGCTCTCTCATCTCTGCCTGCGCAAGTTCCGTGGGTGAATCCGTCGCCTTGGAATAGGACAGAGCAATCTCCAGCTCCGGTAGAATCAACTGCTGTAGCTCGCCGTGATTGACGGTGAAAATCGTGCGAAGCGCCTCGTGCCGGCGAACGACTTCGCGCCACGCGCGTTGCATGGCCGCGAACTGGAGCGGACCGTTCCAACGCAACGGAAGCGACATATTGAGTGCCGGATTTCCGCCCGGGCGCATTTGATCGAGCAACCAGAAACGCCGCTGGGCCGGAGTCGCCGGAAAAACAAACACACCTTCTTCGTCATCGGCGGACAGCGCTGCGGTCGCGGGCGTGTCTAATGTTGGGTCCAGACCGCGATGAGCGTTCGGGTTCAAAGGTGACGCTAGATCTACGCCGCCGACGCTCGGCGGTGCAACAGCCAATCGCGCGGGCTTCACTTCAGTCGCGCCGTGCGCGTCGGGATTGGCGGTCGACGGCGACGATTGGCGCAAACGCGGCCGCGGCCGATGCTGGCTCGAACGAGGAGAGCGTGGCGGCAAACTCAGCGATCGTCGGCGCTTCGAATAACGCGGTCAGCGGCAGTCCGCAGCCCCACTGTTCCCGCACCTGGTTCAGCAGCCGCAGCGCCAATAATGAATGGCCGCCGAGCTCAAAGAAGTTGTCGTGAAGCCCGACGCGTTCGACTCCGAGAACGTTCGCCCAAATTGCCCCGAGCGTGCGCTCGAGCGGTGTCGCGGGAGCGGCAAAGTCCCCCCGCGTTTGCGGCGCGGGCAGCGCGTTGCGATCCAGCTTTCCATTCGTCGTCCGCGGCAACGCGGCCAGCGGGACGATTGCATTCGGCACGAGGTAATCCGGCAAACTCTGCTGCAAGGCGGCCGTCACCATCGATGCATCGAAGCTCTCGAGTGCCTCCTTTTCGCAGCGAACGTAGGCGACCAATCTCTTCTCGTTAGGCCGGTCTTCGCGCACGATCACCGCACTATCGAGCACGCCCGCTTGCTTCCTCAGCGCGGCCTCGATCTCGCCCGGCTCGATGCGGAAACCGCGGAGCTTTAGTTGCCCATCGATCCGGCCAAGGAACTCGATCGTGCCGTCGACCCGCCAACGTGCGAGGTCTCCCGTCTTATAAAGTCGCGCCGACTGATTGCTGCTGAACCGATCGGGAGTGAACCTGGCCAAAGTCAGTTCTTCGCGGCGCCAGTAGCCACGCGCGAGCCCGTCGCCCCCGAGGTGAAGTTCGCCGCTCGCGCCGATGGAAACCGGCTCAAGTTTTGCGTCAAGGATGTGTGCGGTGGTGTTCGCGATCGGCTTCCCGATGGGAAGAGTTTCACCGCGCAGCGCTTCGGCGTTCACCGTCTGGCAGCAAGCGAAGGTGGTGCTTTCGGTCGGACCGTAGCCGTTAATCAGACGCGTGTTCTGCAGAGCGGCAAACGCCTTGCGCATGTGCGAAACGGAGAGCACGTCACCGCCGGCGAGCAGTTGTCGAAGCGGTTGGAGATCAGCGAGGCGCTCGTCCACCATTGCGTGGAAAAGGGCTGATGTAAGCCACAATGTCGTGACGCTGTGTTCGCGAATAGCTTTGCCAATTTCTTCCAGCGACGGTGCGGCAGGCGGCATGACGACCAGTCTTCCTCCATTCAGCAGCGCGCCCCAAATCTCGAAGGTCGAAGCGTCGAAGGAAAGCGGTGCGAGCTGGAGAAATGTTTCGTCGGCGGAGAAAGATGCGTAGCTCGTGTTTCGGACCAGCCTGACGACTCCGCGATGCGGTATGGCGACGCCTTTCGGAACGCCTGTCGAGCCGGACGTGTAGATGATATACGCGAGATCTTCGGCGCGACTGGCTGAGGGAATGTCAGCCTCGTTTTCGTCGGAAAGATCAAGGGAGTCGACGAAGAGCAACTCCGAGTTTGAGAGCGCCTGGGTGAAGGATCTCTGCGCGAGCACGAGAGGGGCTTGCGTGTCTGCGATCATCCAGGCCAGCCGCTCGGCGGGGTACTTCGGATCGAGTGGAACGTAAGCGCCGCCCGCTTTTAAAACCGCTAAGAGGGCGATGATCATCTCCAGTGACCGCTCGAGGCAAATGCCAACCGGCACATCGCGGGAGACGCCAGAGCGTTCGAGCCGCCGCGCCAGGCGGTTCGCGCGACGGTTTAGTTCGGCGTAGGTGATTTTCGCTGCGCCGAAGACCGCAGCCACGGCTGACGGCGTGAGGCGCGCCTGCTGCTCGAACAGTTGGGGGATTGAAGCATTTCGCGGGTAATTTGTTTGCGTCCGATTCCACTCGGAAGGAGGACATGCCCTGGGATTTTCCTGGTTCCAGACAGCACTCGTTAGGCCGCCAATGCTTTGCGCCGGGGACGCTGCAATCGCAGCAAGCAACTGCAGCCAGCGTTCCTTTAACTGCGTGATTGTCGCGGGGGCGAACAGATCGGAGTTGTAGATAAACTGGCCACGCAAACCCTCCGGACGATCCTCGAGACCGAGTTGAAGATCGAACTTTGCGGTGCTGGTGTGCACGTCGAGGTGCGAAAATTCCCAACCTTCCGGCAACGTCTCGAGGGGCGGTTCCACGACGATCAAGACCTGCGCGAGGGGCGCGCGGCTGCGGTCGCGGGCCTGCGCAAATTTCTGCACGAGAAGCTCGAAAGGAACCTCGTCGTGCGAGAGCGCGCCGAGCGTGGCCGTGCGGACCCGTGCGAGTAATTCGGTGAACAATTGGTCCTTCGCGAACGCGCACCGGATCGGAATCGTATTCAGAAAACATCCGAGCAAACCCATCGTTTCGCTATGATGACGGCCGCTGCTGACGCCGCCGATGACGATGTCCTCGTCCCCGGTATATCCGTGCAGCAACGTGAAGAACGCGGCCACCAGGGTCACAAAGGACGTGGTGTTTTGTTCCTGGCTGAGCGCTTTGAGGGCAGCGCTCGTCGTCGCGGAAACTTCGATCGGTTCGACCGCGCCGGCATAACTCTGCGTCGCGGGCCGCGGTCGATCTGTCGGCAGATTCAGCACGGGCGCATCCGTGCAGATTGGTCGCCAATACGAAAGCTGTTCGGGCGAGATTTCCCTCACGCCGTCGCGCTGCCATTTGGCATAGTCAGCGTATTGGATCGGTAGTTCGCCTAACGAGAGTTTTTCGTTTTTGGTGAACGCGCTGTAGTAACTCAGCAGCTCAGGCACGAACACGCGGTAAAGCGAAACGCCGTCGAAAATGATGTGATGCAGTGTGAGGAAAAGGAGGTGCTCGTTGTGACCGAGCGAGACCAAAAGCGGCCGATACAGCGGACCGCGCGTGAGGTCGAACGGCTTCCGGGCGTCGGTCGTGGCGAGCTCAAACGCCTCACGTTTCGCCTCGACATGCGCGCTGAGGTCAACAAACGGAAACACGATCTCCTCCGGCGCCGGCTGCACGATCTGCACAGCGTGATCGCCCTCCCAGGCGAAAGTAGTGCGCCACGCTTCGTGCCGTCGCACGACTTCGGTAAAGCTGCGTTCGAGCGCCTCGCGGTCGAGCTGCCCGTGGCGCCCGAGGGTAATCGGCTCGTTGTAAATCGGCGTGTCGCCGGCGAGCCGCGAGTGCAGCATGATTTGCTGTTGGCTATAGGAAAGCGGCGCGGGGCCGGACGCGCTTTGTTTTTGAATCGTGGGTGCTTCTCCATTCGCGCGAGCGAGGCCGCCGCGGAAGTACCGTTGCAGAAGCGCACGCCGCGCTTCGGCGGATTTCGTCTCAGCTTCCACTCGCTTGGAACGTAACCGGCAAGGCCGTGAGACCTCGCAGTCCCGAATTGTCGCGCCACGTCAAGGGACCGGATGCGAGTTGCAGATCAGGCAGCCGCCGCAGCACGGCCTCGAAGGCGATCTGCGCCTCCAGGCGCGCGAGCGGCGCACCGAAGCAGAAGTGGCTCGACCAGCCAAAGGCGAGGTGCTTGTTGTCCTTGCGATCGAGGAGAAGTTCGTCGGGCTGGGGGAAGCGCTCGGGATCGCGATTGCCTGCGGCCATGATCGCCATGACGGCCTGGCCTTTACGGATTTCCTTTCCGCCGATCGTCACGTCTTCGCGTGCAATGCGGCCGGTATGCTGGCTGGGGCTTTCGTAGCGCAAAAGCTCTTCGATGCCGGATTGCAGCAGCTCCGGTTCGTCGCGCAGGCGTGCGAGCTTGTCGGGGTTGCGCATTAAGGTGAGCAAGCCGTTCCCGATCAAGTTCGTCGTCGTTTCCTGGCCGCCGACCATGGTAACGACGCAGTTCGCGATGATCTCTTCTTCGGTCAACCGATCGCCGTTGAGCTCCGCGGTCATGAACGAATGGATCAAGCCTTCGCGTGGGTTGGCGCGCTGCTGCGCGATCGCGTCGCGGAAGTAGTCCGTCAGATGGTTCGTGCTCTCGAGCACGCGCGGAATGCGGTCGGGATTGTGCTGAAAATTCCCGAGCATCTCTGCAAAATCTGCCGACCATTTCTTTAGCTTTGCGTGATCTTCGTGCGGCACGCCGAGCATGCGCGCGGTCACGATGGCCGGCATCGGCGCGGCGAAATCCCTGATCAAATCCATCTCTCCAAGCGCCACGACATGGTCGAGCAAATCATTCACAATCCCCAGAATGTGCTCGCGCAAAGCACGCACGCGATGAGGCGTAAACGCCACTGAGGCCAGTCCGCGGAGTCGCGTATGCGCCGGCGCGTCCATGAAGAGCATCTGCTTGACCATCACCTCCGCGATCGGGTTCATGCCCGACAAGCCCATGGCCGTTAACTGCTCCGGCGTGGGCGTGCGATCGGCGGAAAACGAATGCAGAACTTGAATCACGTCCGTGTAACGCGTCACGACCCACGTATGCATGAAGCGATCCCAATGCACGGGATCTTCCGTTCGCAGTTTGCGATAAAGAGGGTACGGATTTGCAAGAACCTCGGGCTCCAGCAGGCGCACTAGACTGAGGCTGGAATCCGACGACGCCATTCGTCAGGCCGCGAAGCTCGCGAGCGCGGCTTCGACTTCGGCGTCGCTCATCCCGCCTAATTTTTGACTAAGCGCATCTTCGATTTTCAACGCTAGCTCTGCAATCGTGGGCGAGTCGAAAACGTCGAGCAGCTTGAGTTCCACACCGAAGCTGCCGCGGACCCGCGCAATGATCTGCGCGCCGAGCAGCGAGTGGGCGCCAAGGTTGAAAAAGTCGTCGCGAACGCTGACGCGCGGCAGTCTCAGCACATCGCAAATGATTGCGGCTAGCTGTTCTTCGACTGGTGTTCGCGGCGCGACAACGGGTTCGTCGCGGAAATTTTTATCTGCGCTCGGGGGCGGTAACGCGGCACGATCGATTTTCCCGTTCGCCGTGAGAGGGAAAGATCGCAGCCAAACGAACGCGGCCGGCTCCATGTAATCGGGAAGGCACCGACGGCAGGCGTCGCGCAGAGTTTGTTCGTCCGCGGCGCAGCCTTCTGCGGCGATGACGTAGGCGATGAGTCGTTTGCCATCACCACCATCGTCGCGCGCGACGACCAAGCACGATCGGACGGAACCCTGCCGATTCAAGAGCGCGTTGATCTCGTTCAGCTCGATGCGATACCCGCGGATTTTCACCTGGTCGTCGACGCGGCCGAGGAACGTGATCGTCCCGTCGGAGGAGCGCCGCGCGAGATCTCCGGTGAGGTAAAGTCGAGCCGTGCCGGATTCATTTCGACCAGACACAAAGCGCTCGGCGGTGAGCTCCGGCTGATTTCGGTAGCCACGCGCCACCCCGGCGCCGCCGAGGTAGATTTCACCCGTCACGCCGGTGGGAACTTCGTGCCCATGTTCATCCAGAAGGTACACGTCCACGCCGTCGATTGGCTGGCCAATCGTCGGAACGCCGGAGCAGGCATCGTCTGCAGTGATAACGCCGGAAGTAGCGACCACCGTGCCTTCTGTCGGGCCGTAATTGTTCACGAGAGCGAAGGGAAGATCGCGCGCGGGGAAACGTTGCAAGGTATCGGCGCCTGTGAGGAGAAAGCGCAGCGCGGTCGCCGCCGGCCAGGGCAGTGCGATCAGTTGTTCGGCAAGATTGGTGGGAACAAAGCTGATCGTTATTTCTCGATCGACGAGCCAATTACGAAGTGCTTCGGCGGACATGCGCGTTTCGTCGTTCGGCAAATGCAGCGACGCGCCCACTGCGAGTGCCGGCCAGATTTCCCACACGGCTGCGTCGAAGCCGACGCCGGCTTGAAAACTCGCGCGTGACGATGCGTCCATGGCAAATGCGCGAAGGTGCCACGCGATCAGATTCGCGAGGTTGCGATGTGTGATCTCGACGCCTTTGGGTTGGCCAGTCGAGCCCGACGTGTAGATGACATACGCGAGGTCGTCTGGCTGCGGGTCGACGGGGACGAGTAGGTCGGGCGCCGAAGAAATTGCTGGCTCGTCCGTCTCGAGCGCGATGACGTTCACGTTTGCTTCAGCAAAACGCGCCGCGTGTTTGGCGTTCGTCACGAGCAATGAGGCCCCGGCGGCTTCAAGCACAAAACGCAAACGCTCCGTCGGATGCGCGGGATCCATGGGCAGATAAGCGGCTCCGCATTTGAAGGACGCAAGCGCGGCGACGACGAAGTCGGCAGAACGTTCGAGGCAGATCGCGACGACGACCTCGCGGCGAGCGCCGAGCTTCTGCAGGTGCGCCGCCAAACACGAGGCACGCCGATCTAGATCGGCGTAGGTGAGGTCGATATCGCCACTTGAGATCGCCAACTCGTGGGGTCGCGAACGAGCCTGAGCTTCGAACAGCCCCAGGATCAACGCGGGCGAGTCCGAGGCAGAATGAGCTAATGAAGCCGGCTGTCCGGAGATGCCGCCCAGGGATGTCAGGGTGTTCATGACGGAGTTGTGCCGTTACCGAGACCGCAAAGTCTGTGCCATTCGTTCGACTACTACGAGGAAAACAGCGTGGAGGTTAAATCAAGCAGAGTCGATGCTCGAGCGCGCGATTGGAGAACTAAGTCTTCTGAAAGACAGCAGAGCCGACCCGCCGCTGGACTTAATGGTGAAAGGCGCTCACAGCCGCCCGTTGTCCGCAAACCGTCGCTCGTCACCAAGTGCGCGATCAAGGTTAAACGCGGCACTGATCAGCGCGAGATGGGTAATGGCTCTTGGGGGGAGTTGCCGAGGGCTTCGCCGTTATGATCTCTTCATCTTCAACGCACGCAATCGGCCAAGAGTGCTCCGAAAGCCGTGGGCCCTCTCTTGATACTGCTTTTGATACTGGAGCCGATTTTCACGGTTCTTTTCTACGGTCTGTGAAAGTTCCGCTGCAAAACCGGGCAACGCGGCGACAACGGAAAGCCAATATCCCTATGAAAACAGGCGTTTTGCAAAGCCGCGCAAAGCCGCGTTTCGGCTTTTCTCGATTATGAGTCCCCTGCTCTAACCGCTGAGCTATAGGCCCGTTTTACGAGGCACAGAGACAATCTTGCTCTCGCCCAAGAGCAACTTTTGATACGGCGGCATGCTTTCGAGGAATTCGGCGCCAGAGCAGGCCTGGAAACGATGTGGTAAGAACCTCAGCAAATACACGCCCTCCGGCACATACTACGTTCGAGTGCGCGTTGCGGGCAAGCTACACGTTAAGTCACGCGAGACGCCATTGCTCACGGTCGCGCGCCAGCGACTAAACGACGAATTTCGGGACGATTTGTTCGAGGATCTGGATTTCGCGCGGCGCATGCGGAGAGAAGGGCGCGTCGTTACTCTCCGACCGCCGATCATTTCTTCCGCCCGCCGTTTCCAGGGAGATGGCGCGATCCGCAAGACGCTGTCCGACCTCTGGTTGACGTTCCGGTATAGCTCGGGCGTTCATCCGAACCAGCTCGCACGCGAACTCAACGGGCGTCTTTGGCCACTTCCGCCGGCGGCACGTTCTCAGCCCGATGCGCCTTATCGACGAGCATCCCCCATACTCCATTGTAAGGATGAACCTTGTCCGTCGGTTGGCCGTCGTGGACTAAGGGGCGATTCTCATTTGCCCAGCGAAAGATCGAGCCTTCGAGATTCGTGACGTGGCCGTAGCCAGCGTCGCGCAGCTTTTTTGCCATCGCCGCGGAGCGGTAGCCGACCGAGCAATAGGTGACGATCGGTTTGTCTTTCGGCAGCGCCAATTTCGAGACATCGGCGCCGGGCT
>JALYZW010000026.1 GCA_030945725.1 Verrucomicrobiota bacterium
CGTTTACATCGCGGCGCGGCGCGGTAGGATCGGCGTCGATTCATGGAGACCGACTACAAGGTAAAGCTCGAGATATTCGAGGGGCCGCTCGACCTCCTGCTTTACCTGATCAAGCGCGACGAGCTCGATATTTACGACATCTCGCTCGGGCGAATTACGAGCCAGTACCTCGAATACCTGCAAGCGTTTAAAGAATTAAACATCGACGTCGCGGGCGAGTTTGTCGTCATGGCGGCGAACCTGATTTACCTGAAGAGCCGCAGCCTTTTGCCGGCCGACCAGCAGCCGCCGGAGGAGGACGCGGAAGAAGACGACCCGCGGTGGGACCTTATCCGGCAACTGATCGAGTACAAGAAATTCAAGGAAGCCGCCGCGCAGTTGCTGGCGCGTCAGCAGGAGCAGGAGCGCACTTTTGTGCGTGGCGGAATCACAGAACTGGCCGAGCTGACGGCACCGCTTCGGCTCGGCGAAGTCGGCATTTTCCAGCTGATCAACGCCTTCCAGACGGTGGTCAAACGCCTGGAAGCGCGCGAAGATTTGCAGGAAATCTTCGGCGAACATTTCACGGTCTCGGAGAAGATCGAGACGATCTTGCAACGCGTCGCAAACGGTGGCGCGATCAAATTTTCCGAGCTGTTCGCGGGCATGGCTTCGCGGGTCGAAATCGTGGTGACTTTTCTGGCCTTGCTCGAACTGGTGCGGTTGCGGCAAATCAGCGCGCGGCAGGCGAGCCCGTTCGAGGAAATCGAAATTCGCGTCGCCGCCGCGTGATCAGCTTTTCATGCGGCGAATTCTGATTGTTGGCTGCGGCTACGTCGGGCAGAAGGCCGCCGACGTTTTTCACGAGGCCGGCTGGAAGGTCGAAGGCTGGACGGCTTCAGCCGAATCGGCGTCCGCCCTTTCCGCTAAACCGTATCCAGTCGTCCCGCACGATGCTTCAGATCCAGCCTGCGTAGAATCACAAGGCGGTCGGTTTGATGCCGTCGTTCAATGCGCCAGCTCCGCGGGCGGCGATGCCGAAGCGTATCGCCGTGTCTATTTGCGGGTTGCGGAAAATCTCGTGCGCGCCTTTGCGGACGTGACTCTTCTTTTCACCAGCAGCACCAGCGTTTACGCGCAGTTGGGCGGCGAGTTGGTCGACGAAAAAAGCGCCGCAGACCCGCAGCGCGAGACGGCGAAAGTCCTGCGCGAAACGGAGAACCTTATCCTCGCGCACGGAGGAATTGTGGCGCGTCTCGCGGGAATTTATGGGCCGGGCCGGTCGGCGCTTCTGCGAAAGTTTCTGCGGGGCGAGGCGGCTGCGGGCGTCACTGAAGAACGCTTCGTCAATTACGTACACCGCGATGACGTCGCGGCTGCGCTTTTTATTCTGATCAATCAGCGCGCGGAATTGGCCCCTCCGCGAATTTACAACGTCGTCGACGACACTCCGCTGCCGTTGACGAAGTGCTATGAATTGCTCGCCGAGATTCTACCGACGCGTTTGCCGGCTGATGACACCCTTCCCGCCGCCGCGAGCAAACGTGGCCCGAGCAACAAGCGAGTCAGCAATACTAAACTACGGGCGCTGGGCTGGAGCCCGCGGTATCGGTCATTCCGCGAAGGAATGGAACAAAGCGTGATCCCGCAGAGGGAGTGATGACGGTGCGGATCGGCGCCCGCCGCACCGGTATGGAATGTGCTTTTCGAATGACCGATGCGTAAAATAAAACTCACCGGGCGCGAGGTCTCCATCGTGCGTGCGATTGGATTCACCGAAACCGTGATGGGCGCGGAAATCCAGGACGCGACGCATATGGAAGGGGATGACATCACCGATACGTTGAACGGATTGATGTCCGCCGGCTTCGTCGAGAGCGTTCCCTTCGTCGAGGAAGTGCAGCTCGCAGAAATGCCGGTGACCGCCTTCGAGGTGAACCCGGCCTACTCCTTCGAACTGAAGGAAGCGCTCACGTCGCGCTGATTCCGGGGGCGGCCACGGCGCCCGAGTTTGCGTCCGCTCTTTTCGCGTCGCGTTCGCCGAACAACTGGCGGATCACATCTTCGACCGGGAGTTCCTGGACGTTGATATCAGTCACTGTGCACGCCTCGAGGAGATGACGGCATGTCTCGGTTACGCTGGCCCGCGGGACTTTTAGTTGGACTGAAACCGGCGTCTGCTCGAGCACTTCGCCGAAGAGCGAGAAATCGCGTCCCGCGCCGGCCTCGAAAGTCAGCGTGACGATCTTCGACCCAGAAAAGCGATCGATGATATCCGTCAACGGCCCGTCGAAAAAAATCCGTCCATGATCGATGATGATGACACGATGACAGAGCTCCTGGATGTCCTGCATGTAATGGCTGGTCAGCATCGTCACGATGCGATGCTCGGAATTGTAGAGCCGCAGAAATTCGCGCACCCGTTTTTGGCTTACGACATCGAGCCCGATCGTCGGCTCATCGAGAAAAAGAACGCGGGGCTCGTGGATGAGGGCCGAGATCAATTCCATTTTCATGCGCTCACCTAACGAGAGCTCGCGTACCATCACATTCATCTTATCGCCAACGTCGAGTAGCTCGCTCAACCCGCCCACCACTTTGTTGAAACGCCCGCGATCGATCCCGTAGATCGCGCGGTTGAGCTCGAGGGACTCCTGCGCCGGCAAGTCCCACCAGAGGGCATTCTTTTGCCCCATGAGAAGAGCGAACTGCCGCTTCAATTCATTCTTTCGTTCCCATGGCACGAAGCCGAGCACGCGCGCTTCGCCACTCGTCGGATTCAGCAAACCCGACAACATTTTCAGCACCGTCGTTTTGCCGGCGCCGTTCGGTCCGAGGAATCCGACCAGCTCGCCTTCATCAATCTCGAATGAGATATCGTCCGCGGCCCGCGTCTCGTCGTGCCGGCGCCTAACGAGTCCTTTGATCGAACCGGCGAGCCCGCCTTCCTTCCGGTAGGTGCGGTAAACCTTCGTCAGGCCGCGTGCCTCGATCGTTGGCACGTCAGGATTGGTTTAGGCCGCAGTCGGCTGAGATTTCGCCGCCGATTTTTTGAGCAAGGGCAGCACTTTTTCGACGAGCGCGCTTGCGGTCAAACCATGCTTTTCGCGCAGGATCGGGATGGTTCCGTGTTCCACGAATTGATCCGGCCAGCCGATCCGGACCACCGGTGTGTGAATCATCTCGGTGTGCAAATGTTCCATCACCGCGCAACCGAATCCGTTGTGCAAAACATGGTCTTCCAGCGTGCAAACCACACCGACACTGCGCGCGAAAAATTCGAGCGTGCCCGTGTCGAGCGGCTTGATCCAGCGCGGGTTGATCAGCGCGACCGAATATCCCTTCTCCTCCAGTTTTCGCGCCGCTTCCTGGCCGACCTCGAACATATTGCCGAGTCCGAATATTGCGACGTCGCGTCCATGCTGGACCACTTCCGCTTTGCCGATCTCGAGCAACTTCGGGGTCGCTTTCGGGATCGCGCCGGTGCCCACCCCGCGGGGATAACGGATCGCGATCGGACCCGCGGTGTAATTCGCAATCGTCCAAAGCATGTCGACGAACTCGTCTTCATCCTTCGGCTGCATGTGCACGATGTTCGGCACGTGGCGCAGATATCCGATGTCGAACAGGCCGTGATGCGTCGGACCGTCGTCGCCGCTCAGCCCGGCGCGGTCCATGCAAAGCGCGACGTTTAACTGCTGCAGCGCCATGTCGTGGATGATCATGTCGTAGGCGCGCTGCATGAAGGTGGAGTAGATCGTGAGGAATGGCTTCAACCCTTGCGTCGCGAGGCCGCAGGCAAAAAGCGCGGCGTGTTCTTCCGCGATGCCGACATCGAAATATCGCGTCGGATGTTGCGCCTGGAAAAATCCGAGCCCGGTGCCGGACGGCATCGCGGCCGTGATGGTGACGATCTTCTGGTTCGTGTCGGCGAACTTCGCGAGCGTCTTGCCGAGCAACTCGGAATAGGTCGGCGATCCGGCGGCCGCCGTTTCGCCCGTCTCCGCGGCAAACTTTCCGAGTCCGTGGAACTTGTCCGGCTTCGCGATCGCGGGCTCATAGCCCTTGCCCTTCTTCGTTAGGATGTGGAGCAGGACCGGCTCGTTCTGGTTCTTCAGGAACTCGAACGTGCGGGTGAGCAGCTGGATGTCGTGGCCATCGATCGGCCCGTAATAGCGCAGGCCCAGTTCTTCGAAAATCACACTCGGCAAAATCAGATTTTTTACGCCTTCCTCGACCTTGTGCGCGAACTCGACCGCACCGCGTCCTGCAACCGCTTCGATGAAGCGCCGCGCCTTATCGTGAAGGCCGGCGTAGGTCGGATTCGCCACGATGTTGTTCAGGTAACTCGCAATCGCGCCGACATTTTTTGCGATCGACCATTCGTTGTCGTTCAGGACCACGATGAAACGCTTCGTCTGCGATTTCGCGTTGTTCAGCGCCTCATAACTGATGCCGCACGTGAACGCTGCATCGCCGGCGACGACCACGACATCTTCATTTGTGCCGCGCAAATCGCGACCGACTGCCATGCCGAGACCTGCCGATAACGCAGTGCCCGCGTGCCCGGCGCCGTACGAGTCGTG